>JBKTKK010000041.1:1861-12779 GCA_047242405.1 Lachnospiraceae bacterium
TGTTTGTTGGAGAATTTGGCATCATCATTCTATGTTTTGGATTAGCAAGAGCCATTTCAGGAAAAATTACAAGTCCACTAAGCCTTTTAGAACAGACAATACAAATGGTAGGAGAAGGAAAAAGGCATATTACAGAAGAGTTTGACGATAGTGAAGTAGGAGTAATCGGACGCAAGTTTAAAGAAATGGTGAATAACAATTTAGAGTTATCGGATCGACTTCTCTCTTCCCAATTAAATGAACGAGAAGCCGAATTATTGCTTTTACAATCCCAAATCAATCCACATTTTTTATATAATACGCTGGATTCCCTTTATTGTATGGCCATGATACACGAAGATGATCAAATTGCAGAAATGGTGTTGGCCTTATCAAATACCTTTAAACTGTCATTAAATAATGGGGAGAAGTTTATAACGGTGGAAGATTCCGTCCAACGAATTAAAGAGTATATGAAAATACAAAATATGCGTTTCCTGAATCGCTTTGAATTAAAGTTAGACATTAGTGAAGAAATAAGGCATGAAAAAATCATTAATTTTATTTTACAGCCTTTTATTGAAAATGCGATGTATCATGGATTGGAACCTAAGGTAGGAAAAGGTAGTATCCAAATGAGCGGTTGGAAGGAAGAAAATAAAATCATTTTTACCATTGAAGATGATGGGGTTGGTATATCCGATTTAACCGTGTTAGAACAGGGATACGGAATTCAAAATGTAAAAGAAAGGATCCATCTTATTTACGGAGACACGTATGGGGTGTCAGTGGAAAGTCATGTTGGCATAGGGACAAAAATTACGATAATCATTCCATCCGAACAAAGGGGGGAAATGGATGTATCGATTAGTAGTTATTGATGATGAGTATATTGTAGTGGAAGGTATAAAGGCCATGATAGCCAGGCAAAAATTAGGTTGCGAAGTGGTCGGTTGTGCATATGATGGCATCCGGGGACTCGAAATTGTAAGGGAACAAAAGCCGGATCTTGTCATCACCGATATACGAATACCTGGTTTAGACGGGTTATCGCTAATTGAGACGGCAAAAGATTTTTGCCCCAATACGATATTTGTAGTTATTAGTGGATATGCCGAGTTTGAATATGCAAGAAGGGCACTTTCCCTCGGGGTAAAAGATTATATTGAAAAACCAATCAGCATACATAAATTAAAAGAGGTGTTTGGACGGGTTGAAAAGGAGTATTTACAGAAAGAAAAGTTAAATCGAAGTATCTTGGAGGAATACAGTGAACTGGATCATACGATCGATGCATGTATGATCCATATGAGCAATGGAGAAACGAGTGATTTTCATCATAGTTCGAAAGAAGTCTTAATAAGACTAAAAGTTATGTACCCAGTATTTTCGGAATATAAAAAAGAGGTTTATAAATTTTTATGTGTCTTAAGTGATATTATAACGGAACAAAACGCATCTGTGGATAGAGAACAATTGGTGTTATACCAGAAGATGGAACGGAAAGGGACTTTTAAAGACTGTGATGAATATGCAAATTGGGTATTATCCCAAATAGCAAAGTTTATCGAAGCAGATAAAACAGGAAGTAATCATCGACTTATACTAGAATTGCTGGATTATATACAGGAACATTACGATAAGGATATTGGTTTGAATGAGTTGGCTGATCGTGTAAAATTAAATCCAGCTTATTTAAGTGTCTTATTCAAAGAAGAGGTTGGAACATCTTATGTAAAGTATTTAACAGAATTACGGATGAAAAGAGCAAAAGAGTTTTTACAACAAGGACTGAAAGTAAATGAGGTGAGTACAAAAGTAGGCTACAACAATTATCGATATTTTTGTGATATTTTTAAGAAGCATGTTGGTCAGACTCCAAATGAATACAAAGGAAGTATAAGAAAGAAATCGTCGATTTATGAAAGAGGTTCGGATGGATGAAGATCGAAGCTTTCACTCACCTAATAATTGACAACCTACATCACCTTATGATAACATGAAAAAATAAATACTGCTACCGGGTTAGAATGGATAAAGCATTCGTAGGTATATCATTCGGTTTTCGAAAAGATACCTATGGATGCTATTTTTAAATTAGCATGAAATGAGCAAAGGAGAAGAATGATGTTTAGGGAAATGAGGAAAAAAACAAAAAATATATTTTCATGGGGCAAAATCTGGACACAAGATCGATGCGATAAGGAAATCAGCAAAAGCGTCCTTCTGTGTTATTGACGAAGATCATGTAGTACCGGAAGGCTAAGTATACGCCAAACAACGAAGAAGGGCGTCGGAAAGAAATCGAGAAAGAAAATAATATTCTTTGCATGATTGAATTTGATATTGAACATATGACAGGAAAAGAAGCAATTGAATTCGTAAGAAAAAAATAAAAAAATGAAGTTGTTTTATTTATAAAGGTCATAACATATTTTCGTTTCGATATGTTATGACCTTTCGTTTTAAAAAGATTCCCGATAAGGTGACTTGAATTGTATAAAATGCATAGAAAATAAAAATATAGACATAAAAACTATACATAATATAAAAAATATGGCACTAGAAAAAAGTGGCGATGGTGATAATATATAGTTATAAGGTAATTGAAGAAGGAAAACATAGTGAAGTAGATATTTGCAATTACTCTGTCATTGCAAAGTCTTTACTGGGATTTTCCTGATTCGGTAAAATGAATTGCTATTAGGGAGGGGATTTTATGAAAAAAAAATGGATGGGTGCACTTTTATCTGCAACTATGGTTGCTTCGCTTTTTGCAGGTTGTGGTAAGACAACCGGGTCCACACAAGGAGAAAGCGTTCAAAAAACATCGATTGGTACAGACAATTCCAGTCAGGGGAATGTAGTGACGGATGATTTTACTGGTAAGGATCCACAACTTTCAAAAAAGATTAAAATCTTAACAATATGGGCGGAGGATAATGATAACGGAATACTGCTCAATAAAATTTGTGAGGATTACAAAAAGAATGTAAATCCCAACTTTGAATGGGAATATGAAATGGTATCTTCAGATAACTTGCAGCAAAAAATTGCTACCCTTGTTGCCTCCAATGATTTACCCGATTTATTTGCTTATGAAGCGGGGGCTCCATTAGTAACGCTAATTGATTCTGACAAGGTTGTAAATATTTCTGATGAATTAGAACGAATAGGAGTAACGTCCTATTTGAATGAGGGCGCTGTTGAACTCTTAAAAGGCCTTTCTGGTACCGATGACTTGTATGACTTACCCTTGGGGCTTAATGTAGAAGGTTTCTGGTACAACAAAGAACTGTTTCAACAAGCTGGATGTGACGTTCCTACGACATGGGACGAATTTGAAGAAGTTCTGGAAAAATTAAATGCAGCGGGTATTCAGCCCCTTATTACAGGTGGTTCCGATAAGTGGCCAGCAACACGTTTAATTAATGCCTATGCAGTTCGAACATTGGGAAATGATGTTATGACAAAAACGGCCAATGGAGACCTATTATATACCGATAAGGGATTGGTTGCTGCGGCAGATAAAATAGGTGAATGGGCAGAAAAAGGGTATTTTGGTCAGGGTATTACAACCGTCGATTCCAATACGGCTGGTTCCATGTTAATGAGTGGAAAGGCTGCAATCTTTTACAATGGCTCCTGGTTTACCCAAAACTTAACCGATGAGACCCAAAATCCTGCTGGGGAAGATGGGATTGGTTTTTTCAATATCCCAATCGAGGATGAAAAAATTAGTTCGGCAAAATCATACTCCATGAACTGTGGCAATATTCTTTGTTTCGATAAATCAAAATACGACGATGCAACGGCTTGGTTCCTCAAATATTACTGTGAAAACATGGGGAATTTGGCTATGGAAGAGTTAGGAACAGTAAAAGGATATACGTATACCACTAAGGCAGAAGAGATGGATTCCTATACGAAGCTTGTTTTAGATGAGATTAATAAATCGACAGAAGGGTTTGCCTGGTGGGAAGCAAAGATGCCAAGTGAAATTTCTAAAATAGCACAGGAAAATGTACAGTCCTTATTAAACGGAGATATCACAGGGGAAGCGTATATGCAGTCCATTCAGGATGTATATGATCTGAACAGTAAATAGCAAAAACGGATTGCCGTTTGTAAGATATTGAGGGGTGTTTGGAATATATACCTTACACTCCTCTTTTTATAAAGAGAAAGTGAGGATTTGTAATGAATAAAGTATTAGGTAATAAAAGAGCAGTTGCAGTTTTTGTTTTGCCAGCCTTTATTCTCTACACCGCCTTTGTTATTCTCCCTGTCCTATGGTCGTTATACTATTCTTTGTTTCAAGGGAGTCCTGGATTACAGTGGGAATTTGTAGGGATAAAAAACTATATAAGTTTACTAAGTGATAAAAATTTTTTTAAAGCCCTTACGGTGAATTTTAAATATATCGCTGTTGTTACGGTAGGTCAGGTTGGATTAGGCCTTGTACTTGCCTTAATGTTTAAGTTCTGGTTAAAGCGATGTAAAACAATCGTACGAACACTCGTGTTTTTCCCTGTTGTACTACCAACGGTAGCAGTAGGACAGTTGTTTGGAAAGATTTATGAAATCCAACCGAATTATGGGTTGTTAAACAGTTTTTTGGATTCCATCGGACTTAGCAATTTGGTGCAACCTTGGATTGGTCAAGCAAGTACTGCTTTATGGGCCTTATGCATTATGGATATATGGGTAGCAATGGGGTTCTATTCCGTTATATATTATGGTGCCTTATTAGATATACCAGAAGATATTATTGAGGCTGCGCATATCGATGGCTGCAATGGTTGGAATTTATTTAAAAATATATTATTTCCTTTATTGAGGCCTATGGTCATTACGTGCCTCGTCTTTAGTTTTTCTGGTACAGTAAAGATGTTTGAATCTTCTTTGGCATTAACCAATGGAGGACCCGGTGGAGCTACAAAATCGTTGTCCATGTATATGTATGATGTATCCTTTACCTACGGGAAAGTTGGGTATGGCAGTGTAGTTGCAATTGTTATTTTCCTAATATGTGTGGTAGGATCGACGATAATTAATAAGTTTGATGTGAAAGAATAAGAAAACAAGGAGCAATGGATATGAGAAAAACAAAAGCAACGTTTCGTGGAGTCATTATTTTCCTTATATGTGCCATTGAAATTTATCCACTTTTTTGGTTGTTGACCGCATCTTTTAAGCAGCAGGCCGAGTGGAGTCAGAAACCTGCCTATGCATTAAACGATGGTTTTTATTGGCAAAATTATGTAGATGCATGGACGAGGGGGCATATGGCGACCTTCTTTAAAAATAGTTTCATTACAACGATAGTCGCATTGGTATTTATTGTTATCTTTGCATCGACCGTAGGCTTTGCTTTGACAAAAATGAAATGGAAACTTCGAAAACATGCTTCAAAATATTTTGTACTGGGAATTATGATACCGGTAGCGACCGCCCTTATTCCACTGTTTCAAATTTACGGGAAGCTTAATATCTTAAATACTAGACTGTGTTTGGTTTTAACTTATATTGCTTTTGGACTTTCCCTTTCCATTTACCTCGTTTGTGGGTACCTAAGATCCTTCCCAGATGATATAATGGAGGCAGCTGTAATAGATGGGTGTGGAATTTATCGCTTGATGTGGCTTATCGTCGTGCCATTAATGAAAAATGCAATTGTTACAGTTCTTGTTTTACAATTCTTCTTTAAGTGGAATGACCTATTATTTTCAATGACGTTTATTAGTGATTCTTCCTTAAAGACAGTGCAAACGGGCTTATTATATTTTAAGGATGAGTTCGGAGCAAAGAACTGGGGGGCCATCTTTGCATCTGTGGCTATGAGTGTATTTCCAATGCTAATTCTATATACAGCATTAAATAAGAAGGTAATCGAAGGCATGACAGCGGGTGCTGTGAAAGGGTGAGGTATGGTGGAAGAGCAGAAATATGATGTAGAAAAATTGGATTCTTACGAACAATTAATCCGAACATTTATAAGGAATCAAACAGAGGCTGTATTAAAGCAGCCTCGTAGTTTTATTCGGTATCCATTTATTGATCCTGGTTCGGTATATGATGGAAATGTATGGGACTGGGATACGTATTGGTCTGTCTATGGTTTCTTAAACCTTGCAGATGGTTATGATGACCCAACGATGAAAATGCGGATTATTGAACATTCCAAAGGAAATATACGGAATTTCTTTGACCATCAATTGAAAGATGGATATATACCGATGATGATTGAAGTGGCGGATTGGCCAGAACCATATTTAAATAGCAAACATAAAGAGGGGGTGCAAATGAACATGCACAAACCCTTTTTATGTAGTCAAATTGCATGTATTAGTGATTATATTGGTGACTATTCCTGGGTAGAGGAATTTATGGAGGCCATAAAAAAGTACTTTATTTGCTATGACACGAATTACTTTAACGCGAATTGTGGCCTTTATGTTTGGTGTGTTGACATAATGATTGGGATGGATAATGATCCAGCAACCTTTGGACGCCCGAATTTTTCAACAGGAAATATTTTCTTAAACAGTTTTATGTGCACCGAGTTAGAGGCGGCAGAAAAAATAAGCAGCCGTCTGGAGTATCGTACCCTTGCCCATTGGTATAGTGAAAAAAGGAAACGATTAATCGATTCGATACAGAAGGAATGCTGGGATAGAAGGGATCACTTTTTTTATTCCGTAGATGTGGATATCAAAACGAGAAAATTTGATTGGTTTCACCAAGGTCTTGGTGTATTTTGGAAAACCCTTCCTATTAAAGTACGGGTCTGGTCCGGATTCATTCCTATGTACGCAAAAATCGCCACAGAAGAGCAGGCAAGATGGATGGTGGGGCATATATTTGATCCTAGTACCTTTGACTCTACTTATGGCATAACGACCTTAGCAAAGGATGAAAAAATGTTTGATTTATCGGCTACAAACAACCCTTCAAACTGGTTAGGTCCGATCTGGGTTGTTGCAAACTATGTAGTATTTAAAGGTCTATTAAACTACGGTTATATAGAAGAGGCGAGGCGAATCTGCAATCGTACATTAACGCTTTTGGGAGAGGATTTATTACGTACAGGTAGCCTGCATGAGTATTATGACCCCTTTACCGGAGAGGCCATTATGAATGGAGGTTTTATTAACTGGAATATACTCGTGTTAAATATGAGGGATGAACTAAAAAATGCGGGTATGGAATGTTAAATTGAAATGTAAGGAAAATATATTAGAAAAGGCAATGGTTGCATAGGATGAAAAGAGTAGCGTAAGCTGCTCTTTTTATGTTTCAGTCGGGTGGATATACGCAAGCGTAAGCTACTTGGCTGAAAGGCGTAAGTTACTTGATTTCGATGTAATGAATTTTAGAAACTTGTCTTATTTCTAGCATATTTTTCTTGTCCACTCATATATTGTGTTAAAGGAGGTTTTTTATGGACCGCAAAGAACAGTTAATGAAGATTTTTTCCAAGAATACGAGAGCTGTCCTGACGAAAACACTGGTAGATTATGACCAAGTGCAAGAAATACGATTAAGAATCCATGCACCTCTTATCCTAATTTTCCAGAATAGGGAATATTATGTTGGGAATTCTGGCGGCTTAACAAAAAATGTAAAAGAAGCCTTCATTATGACAAAAGGGGAACTTCGTGAAACAATGGAATATATCAGCAATTATTCTCTCTATGCATACGAAGAGGAAATAAGGCAGGGATTTATAACAATACAAGGAGGCCATCGAATTGGTATCGCTGGTAAAACAGTGGTGGATAATGAATCGATACGAAGTATCAAATACATATCATTTATTAATATTCGTTTGTCTCATGAGATAAAAGGTTGTGCGGATGATATTATGCCGTATATTTCAGATGCGTTGGGGATTCATCAGACATTAATTGTTTCGCCGCCTCGGTGTGGAAAGACAACATTATTAAGGGACTTGGTTCGACAGCTATCCAATGGGACAAATGGATATGATGGTGTCACAGTAGGAGTGGTTGACGAGCGGTCGGAAATCGGCGCCTGTTATATGGGAGAACCACAAAATGACCTAGGCATACGAACCGATGTGTTAGACTGTTGTCCGAAAGCAAAAGGTATGATGATGTTTATACGAACAATGTCACCAACGGTTGTTGCGGTGGATGAAATTGGCAGTCGAGAAGATTTAAATGCAATGGAGTATGTTATGAATTGTGGATGTAAGCTCATTGCCACGGTACACGGTACTTCCATGGCTGATATAAAAACAAAACCAGTACTTCGGCAGATGGTAGAAGAGAAAATGTTTGAACGATATGTGGTATTAAATAATCGGGGAAAGATTGGAAATATCGCAGCTATATTTGATTCCATGGGAAATCAACTATATCATGGTTCTTTGAATAAAGGTGGTGGTTAATATTTTAATGAAAATCATCGGTAGTATTTGTATAATTACTGCATCAACGCTTATGGGATTTTCCTATTCGGGCCATTTAGCAGGGCGAATTACGGATTTACGATTGGTTCACCGACTGTTGCTTATGCTCCGGGGTGAAGTGGAGTATGCAAGCTCTACTTTCTCCGAAGCTTTTTCTTCTATGCGAGGCAGATTTGAGGAGCCCTGGAAAGGATTTTTAACGGAAGTGTCCGTTCGGCTTGATTCTTTAGAGGGACAAACCTTTGGAACAATATGGAAAGAAATGGTTGTATTGCATTTAAGCGATTGCGATTTGACGTCGAAGGATATTGAATTGTTAGTTCAATTTGGTGATCAAATGGGCTATTTGGATAAAACAATGCAACTAAATACAATTGATTCCTATAGCAATCAAATAAGTGAAGAAATTAAAACACTGCAGAGCCAGCTGCCCGTAAAGTGCAGACTATACAATACTTTAGGAATAATGGGCGGTATTTTTTTGACAATCGTTATTCTATAGATTGGTTAACGAAATTAAGAAGGTCCAGGGTGGGGACTTACTTATGTCAGGCAGGATACAAACCGACCTGACAAGCTGCCATTGCAGCTATGAGATTATGAGCAAGTAGCGCAGCGGATTGCAAATATCCGCTTGACCAAACGGGGGAGCCTATGGATGTAAATCTTATATTTAAAATAGCGGCAGTCGGAATACTAGTATCAGTCATTAGCCAAGTTTTGAAACAAAGTGGTAGAGATGAACACGCATTTTTGACCAGTCTGGCTGGATTGATCCTGGTACTGTTTTGGATTGTACCATATATTAACGATTTATTCGAGACTATGAAACGTCTCTTTTCCTTATAAAAAAGGAGTGTTCCTATGATACAGATTGCCATTATAGGTATAGTTGCTGTTTTTCTTGCGATGGAATTAAAATCGGTAAAGCCAGAGTATTCAACTTATATTGCAATTGGCGCCGGGATATTGATTTTCTTTTATACATTAACGAAACTACAGCAAATTGTAGAAGCCATTAATCAAATACAAAGTTATATAAAAATAAATTCGTCTTATTTATCTGCCCTAATTAAAATCATTGGTATTACTTATGTTTCGGAGTTTGCTTCGAACATATGCAAAGATGCTGGGCATAGTACAATAGGAGGACAAATAGAAATATTTGCCAAACTGACCATATTGTCTCTAAGCATGCCAATCGTATTGGCTTTACTAGAGACATTAAATAATTTTCTTTCCTGATAAAAAGGGGGATGCCATGCGCTGTTCCTTGCGTTTCGTAATCATCATATTTTTTTTGGTAATCGGTAGCCCTATGACGGTTTACGCAGTAGATTCGACAACTTCTTTGGATGATTTTGATTTTACAGACATTCAGCAAGTGATCGATGATACGTTATCTGGTTCTGAATTACAATTTAAAGATTTAGTGAACATGTTAATGAGCGGAAAGACGGAAGAATTTCAAAAGAATTTAGTTGTATATATAAAAGATGCCATATTCTTGGAAGTAGATGCAAATAAAGGTGCCATTATACAAGTGATGATAATTGCGGCAATTGGGGCTATTTTTTCTAATTTTACTTCGGTTTTTAAAAATAATCAAATTTCGGAAGTTGGATTTTATATTACCTATTTACTACTTATCACCCTATTAGCCGGTTCCTTTGGGATGGCAGTATCCATTGCATCGGATATGTTGGAAAAACTAATTGCCTTTATGAAAGCACTCGTACCTGCATATTTTCTTGCAGTTGCCTTTGTATCAGGGAGTGCCGCTTCCTTAGCCTACTATGAATTTGCATTAATTTTAATTACAGCCGTTGAATGGCTTTTGGCCCATTTGCTCATTCCACTCATACAAATCTATGTCATCATTATGTTCGTAAATAATATTTCAAAAGAAGATTTTTTGTCCAAGTTAGCAGAATTAATACAAACAGGGGCGGAATGGGGATTAAAGACAATCCTTGGTTTTGTTATCGGCGTTCAATTAATACAAAGCATTATATTACCATTTATAAGTGGTTCTGGAACAGTTGCAGTACAAAAGGCAATTCAGGCGATACCTGGAATAGGTGGAAGTGCAAGTGCAATATCGGATTTGCTCCTAGGTTCAGGGGTATTAATTAAAAATGGGATTGGGGCAGCTGCACTCGTTGTAATCGCCTTGATTAGTGTTGTTCCAATGCTTAAATTGGCGATCATCGTGTTTTTGTATCATTTTTCCGCAGCTGCACTTCAACCGCTTGCTGATTCTAGAACCGTTGAATGTGTCAGCAGTGTAGCCTTAGGTGGGAAACTATTATTAAAGACAATATTTATCGCAGCATTGCTCTTTTTCATTACCATTGCAGTAATTTGTTCTTCAACAAATGTAACCTTTTTTGCCAGTTGATAGAATCGGTAAGGAGGTGTGATCCGTGGAGTTTTTATTTGATTGGGTAAAAAATATTGCATTCTATTTAATATTTATTACATTGATTTTGAATGTGATAC
>JBKTKK010000042.1:0-12644 GCA_047242405.1 Lachnospiraceae bacterium
ATACAGGAGTGCATAATCTCCCTTTCTTGCAAACGTCAAGAAAAATATAATGAGACTTGTTGTCACCGTTAGCGTTCGAAATATTGTTATTTCAAAAAATAACTGACTCTGTTTCTTCTTATCATCTTGAATATAGGCAATCTCTCGTTGCCCATACATCGTGGTCCCCACCGTTCCAAATAAAATAAAATAAATAACAATCGATTGGGTATAACTAACTGCACCAATTCCATTTTCCCCTAATACTCTAGAAACATAGGGAGTTGTGACTAAAGGTGTAATCAAAATAAGTATTTGATACACTAAATTGTAAATATAATTCTTTTTAACACTCGTACGCATTTATTTGCCTTTCCGCCTTACAAGAGCCATACCTGAAATCATATCCCAAGTATGGCTCTACGATTTAATACTATTCAGCATATATAGTTGATTGGAGTTTTTGGATTGTGGATTCCCAATCAGGTACCAACATACCCTGTCCGTTTATATTCATACTTTGATATAGGCCATCATATGGAATGCGCTCTGACCCAATATTGTAACTTATCAATGTAGGTAGGTCAATAATCAAACCTAACACATCATTGGCTGGAATATTATGGGTTAAATTTGGAAGAAAGGCATTTGCTAAATCATTTAACTGTACAGCATTTAACGTCTTCGCCTTATTAAACACCTCTGTTAATACATTACGCTGGCGTTCTGTCCTTTCATAATCTGCATTACCAACGTATCGGATACGTGAATAAGCCAACGCCTGTTTTCCAGTTAACGTATAATGCCCTCCGCCTGATAGCATACCACTACCCTCTGGCAATCCTAGAATTTTATTCATATCACGAATATAATTATTTGCAACCCTAACCTCATCTTCTGATAATGTCATTGGTATTCCACCTATTTGATCAATAACATTCATAAAACCTTCGAAATTAATGGATACATAGTAATCGATATCAATTCGGAAGTTTTGTTCGACTGTTTGAACCAATAAAGGACCTCCACCCAATGCATGTGATAAATTTATTTTGCTATTTCCGTAATCCGGGATTGCAGCATAAGTATCACGCATGATTGATGTCATAATAATTTGTTTCGTTTTATTATTAATAGAAACTAATATAATAGAATCTGAATTTCCATACCAGGATTCATCTCGTCTATCCGTACCAATTAATAAAATATTCGTAACATGATCGGCACTTAGCACGCCACCGGTCAAATTCTTCTCAAGATTCTGATTCGCATATTCAATATCTGACTCATTGGAGTCTGAACCACTTGCATCATAAACGATAGAAACATCAGACTGACGAATGACTTCTTTATCATCTACATAGTTGGCTTTATTAATATATCCTTGGATTATCATATATCCAGACATTAATAGAATTACAATTAAAACTAACATTGAAAGAAATACGCCTAATAATATTCTCTGAGACTTTTTCATTTTCTTTCTATTATTCTTTCTCTTTTGTCGTGAATCCGCTGCCATTATATCCCCCTGCTTAAACGATGTTAATAGATACCATTATAATATAGAAAAGCAAAAAATACATCCGCATAATATGAAAATTTTGTCATATTTCCTTAACATTTTTATAACATTTATATTATTTTTTTATTACTTCTAGTAATCATAGCCACATTCATCTCTGTTATAAGTAGGCATCGGGCGATATCGAACCAACTCTTCCGTCTTCGCTCGTTTTTTATAATCTTCTACTATTAAATCTCTTTTTTTAACATCCATCTTCGTCCATTCTAAAAAGTCACCGTCATAAGCCGCCATTTTTTTATGGCACCTCGGGCACTCTGCCTCTCGAAGACCACTGACCATACGAACTTGTCCGCAGTCAGTACAGATAAATACATACATCATTCTTTCCAGCACCTCCCGACTTTACACATTTGTACACACCAAAACCCACTCCAACTTCTATTCATAAATTGTCTGACGAAGTCCATTAATATTGGCATCAAAATCAATACTCAATACTTCTTGTCCATTTGCATTAAAATCGCTCCATGTACCATCCATAGGAACTCGGAATTGTACTATGTCATAACCAAGATACAAAACTGCTTTCATAATCATAAGGGTCATTTTATTATCATTAATATTTGTTGTTAAATCTGGAACGACTTCTGTTATTAATTCACCCATATTCGATAAATTCAAATGTTTT
The DNA here is from genome assembly GCA_047242405.1 of Lachnospiraceae bacterium. GTDB lineage: Bacteria > Bacillota > Clostridia > Lachnospirales > Lachnospiraceae > Fimimorpha. The sequence continues at coordinate 2,196 of JBKTKK010000042.1, forward strand.
GCCTTCTGAAAAATTGCTGTTAATACTTCTCTTTGTCTTTCCGTTCTTTGGAAATCGGAACCAATATAACGGATTCTAGAATACCCAAGTGCCTGTCTTCCATTTAGTGTTTGAACGCCTGACTCTGTTAGAAATTGTTCCCCTACTGGAGCCCCTAGAATCGTATTAATTTCATTTACATAAAGATTCACGTAATTTAACTCATCGGCATCCACATCAATTTCGATCCCCCCAAGACAATCAATGATGTCAATAAAGGAGAAGAAATCCACTTTTATATAGGAATCAATTCCTATTTTAAAATTTTCTTCAATTGTTTGAATTAATAAGGCAGGCCCGCCCATCTGGTAAGAATGGTTAATGCGCTGCTGCCCATATCCAGGTATTTGAACATAACTATCCCGCAAAAAAGAAGTCATAACTATTTTTTTCTTTTTTTCATTTATTGATAATAAAATTATCGCATCCGAACGTTTCGTATCACCGGCCGACCGCTCATCACTTCCAATCAGTAGGATATTTTTAACATTCCTATTGGTCATAACATCCGCAGCACGAACATATTCGGTTGTATATGGTTCATAGTTTGTTTTCGTCACAAAACTACGGATTAGAAAAAAAACCGCAAGAAATAACACCAACAAAATTGCCGCAATTGTTATTATTATTGCAACCAACTTATTTCTTTTTTTCTTTCTTTTCTTCCTTGTATTTTTCTTTGCCGTTGATCCCTTTGAATTTTAGAACTCCAGCCTTTTGCGTCTGCTGTACGTTATTATTTCGACTCGCTTGACTCTGGCTTTTTCTATTGGAATTTTTTGAAGTTGTCGTTGTTTTTGCAGAGTTTTTCTTCTTTTTAATCGGTTCACCAAAGTCTTCTGGAATTTGATCAACATCCTCTTCGTATTCCCGTCTCAGCTCCATTTCACGTCTACGTTGCATTTCACGTCTACGTTCCAGCTCTTCTTGTCTTGTCTGTTCCTCTACTTTTTCTTTAATCGCTTTTGCTTTTCGTAAAACTTCTTTTTCTTCCTCGGTCAGATTTGCCACAGCATTACCTCCTTCCATAATTTCACAGTGGAAAAAGAGGGCATCTTATCAATCCCCTCTTTCATGCCCTATCTAGAACCAACTTTACCAAACACAACGATGATAGTTTTTAGTAATATTTTAATATCCAAGGCTATGGACCAGTTGTCGATATATTGTAAATCTAGTCTAACAACTTCTTCAAAATCCTCTATATCACTTCTGCCACTTACTTGCCACATTCCTGTTATCCCCGGCTTAATACTAAGCCTACGTTTGTGATAAATTTTATATTGTTTAAATTCGTCTACTGTCGGTGGTCTTGTACCAACTAAACTCATATCACCTTTTAAAACATTAAAAAACTGTGGCAACTCATCTAAACTCGTTGCGCGAATAAACTTACCAATTCGAGTAATTCTTGGATCATCTTTCATCTTAAACATGAGCCCTTTCATTTCATTTTGGCTCATTAATTCTTTCTTACGCTCTTCTGCATCGATGTACATAGAGCGAAATTTATAGATATAAAAATATCTTCCATTTCTCCCCACTCTCTTTTGCTTAAAGAAAATTGGCCCAGGAGACTCTATTTTTATAGCAACGCCAAGGAAAATAGTAACCACTGCCGTAATAAAACAACCCACTGCTCCACCAACCAAGTCAATGCAGCGTTTTATAATCATTTTTTCACTGTCATAAAATTTGGTAGCAAATGAAACAACTGGATATTGCCCTAGCATAGTAATATTATAATTGAAATCATCAAATCCATCTAATACATTAATATTTAAATGTACCGTAACACCCATTTTTTCAAACTCTTCGATATGCTTCTTCATAGATTTTCCTGTAACATAGGAAATATGGAAGAAAACTTCATCTACAACTTCCTTTTTGGCATAATCCAACATATCTTCATAACTTGCCACAACGGGTACTCCTAAGATCTTTTCCCCCTGCATATTTGCATCAATAATGGCAATACTTTTAATCTCGACACTCCACTCATCCCCATTGTTTATATGGCGAATAACGTCTTCTGCACGGTCATGGGTAGTTATTAACATTATCTTAGACTTTTTGCTGGCATACGATTTCCTAATATATTTTTTCAATATTGACCGAAAAATATAACATATTACAACGTTAAAAAGGATTGTCAAAATAAATGCTCCACGTGAGAAACTGGTAGAGCTTTTTGATAAATATAATAACCCCGTTATTATAAGAGCTAAAAACACATCATTCTTTATTATATTAAACAGTTCTTCTAAATGACTACGTTTTAAAAAATAACGATTCATATTAAAGAAGAAGAAAACCAACATATAAGACGCAAGCACGACACCGATATTGCTCGCTATATTTTCATAAGTAAATTGTTTTTCCTCTCTTAATATTTCTAACCATATATAAGATCCAAGTACAAAACTGATAATCAAGCTTAATGTATCGATAATACACACTGCTAGATTAATATACTTTTCTTTTCTTTGGACCATTTAATAGACACCTCCGCCAATCCCGAAATGGTATACTTACCATTTTCCAATTATACTATCAAAAAAAACAAACTTCAACATATATATCATACTTGATCGAATGTTGCAATATTTTTTTCTTAATCATACTAACTTCTAAGGTGTACGTCTAACTGATTATATGCAATTCCTATACTTGCATCATCGTATGCAAGTTTAATATTTTCCGTTAATCGCCATCTAACAGGCCAGTAATCTTCAGCACTTACCCAGATTCTTCCCTCTACCATTACTGCGCTATCTTCTAATGCTGCAATAAATACTTGTGTCCCTTTTTCCTGTATCGTTTCTGGTGTATCTTCCAGCAACTTTAGCATGATTTCTTTCGCCTTTTTTAGATCTGATTCGTAACTAATTCCAACTTTTAAATCGATTCTTCTTTTCTCTTGGCTTGTCACATTGGTCAAACTGCTATTGGCCAATGTTCCATTTGGTATTAAAACCTTTTTATTATCGATTGTTAAAAGGGTGGTGTAAAAAATACCGATTGCATCAACAGTCCCCTCATTTTTCTTATTGTCTTCAATTATATAATCCCCTACCTTAAATGGTCTAAGTAATAATATTAATACCCCACCGGCAAAATTAGATAGACTTCCTTGTAAAGCTAAACCGATTGCTAAACTGGCAGAGCCTAAAACAGCAATTAAAGAAGTCATTGGTAAGCCTATTTGATCATATATACAAAGAAAAATAAATACATACCCTGCATATCGGATTAACGAATCCATAAATTTTCGAACACTAATTTCCGTGTCTTGGCGATCAAAAATTTTATTTACGAGTTTTAGTACTAGTTTAACCAGTTTTCTCCCTATCACCCATATTAATAATGCCACCACAATATTCCATACAAATCCCAATAAATCTGGTGTCACATTATCTAGGAACTTTTTCCATTGCGATACTATTTGGGAATCTGTTCCAGCACTTTGTGTTAATACCATAATTGCGCTTTGCAATCCCACTTAAGTTACCTCCTATCAAATACAAATTTATAGTCATTTTTTCATTATACGACAAAGTTATGCGTATGGCAACTAGTCTATTTTAAGAAAACGATGGAATTTGTTGAAAAATAAAAAATGGATATCGATATTTTCTAAAAATTAATCGATACCCATTTATATTTCATAATATATATTAACTTAATGCAAATTGACTATTATATAATTTGGCATAAAATCCATTTTTTTCAAGCAATTGTTCGTGGGTTCCTTGCTCTATAATATGCCCTGCATTCATTACTATAATACAATCAGATTCCCGAATTGTCGATAAACGGTGGGCTACTACGAAACTCGTTCTTCCTTCCATCAATTTTGTAAATGCCTTTTGCACACGAATTTCAGTACGTGTATCAATATTACTTGTGGCCTCATCCAAGATTAATATAGGCGGTTTTGTAAGCATAACACGGGCGATGCATAAGAGCTGTTTTTGTCCTGCCGATAGGTTCCCCCCATCTTCTGAAATCATCGTATCGTAACCCTGCGGTAAACGTTTAATAAAGTTATGGGCATAGGCAGCTTTTGCTGCTTCAATCATCTCATCTTCCGTCGCATTTTCTTTACCATAGCAAATGTTATCTCGAACGGTACCTGCAAACAACCATGTTTCCTGTAAAACCATTCCATACATACTACGCAAAGTACTTCGTTTCATATCTTTTATATCCATACCACCTACTCTAATGCAACCACTTTGAACATCATAATATCGCATCAACAAGTTTATAATTGTTGTCTTTCCACAACCTGTTGGCCCCACAATTGCTATTTTTTCCCCTGGTTGAACATGCAGATTTAAATCTTCAATTAATGGGCGGCCTTCCGTATAGGAAAATGAAACATCATTGATATCTACATGGCCATCGCATTTTACATGGGCGGCCAGTTCGCCATCGGAACTTTCTACTTCTTGGTCTAAAATATAAAACACACGTCTCGCCGATGAAAAAGCCGATTGTAACTCAGTAATTACCCCTGATATTTCATTAAAAGGTTTCGTATATTGGTTTGCATAGGATAAAAAGCAAGATAGCTGACCAACGCTTAACTGCCCTGATACCGCCCGAAATGCTCCAACAATACCAACGGCTGCGTATACCACCCCATTCACGAAGCGGGTACAAGGATTTGTTAAAGAAGAATAAAACTGGGCCAAAACACCGACATCATTCAACCTGGTATTCATATTTTTAAAGGTTTGTTCCGCTCTCTCTTCGTAATGAAACGTCTTTACAATTTTTTGGTTTCCTAACATTTCTTCAATGTAACCAGTTAATTGACCACGGATTTGTGCCTGTTCCTGAAATTTTCTGTGGGTTCTTTTGCTAATAAAGGATGCAACAAATAGTGATAATGGCGTGAGTACTACTACCACCAAACCGATTGTTACATTAATGCTTAACATAAATACTAATGTACCTAATATTGTTACTAGGCCAGTAAATAACTGCGTGAACCCTTGCAACAAACCATCTGAGACTACGTCAATATCCTGTACCATCGTATTAATTAAATCACCGTGGGAATGCCCATCGATAAACTTTAACGGTACCTTATTTAATTTTTTAAAGGTAACGATACGAAAATCACGGACCGTATAATAGGATAGTTTATTTGTGCTATAACTCATAATCCATTGAAATGCTGCACTAATTAAAATTGCCCCACCTAACCAAATTGCCTTATGAGCAATTTCCTCAAAGGCAACATTTCCAGGGCCAACTATATAATCAATAATATTACCAATTATGACCGGCGTTAATAAACTCATACCAACCCCTACGATGGCACTTATAATTGAAATGACAAAACATTTCATATGAGGTCGCGCAAATGTCAAGAGACGTACGACTACTTCTTTTGTACTTTGTTTCTGTTCGCCCATTACTCTGCAACCTCCTCTTCCTTATTTTGCGATAGACAGATTTCATTATAAACATCACAAGTCCTCTTCAATTCCGTATGCTTCCCAATCCCAACAATTTTACCGTCGTCTAAGACAATAATCTTATCCGCATGACGGATGGAGTTGGACCGTTGCGAAACAATAATTACTGTCATATCCTTACAGTTTTCCTTTAAAGAAGCTCTTAACTTCGCATCTGTTGCATAATCAAGTGCACTGGAACTATCGTCTAGAATAAGAATAGATGGTTTCCCAACTAAGGCCCTTGCAATTGTTAATCTCTGCTTTTGGCCACCTGATAAATTTTTTCCTCCTTGCAAAACGACCGTATCGTAACCATTTTTTAACTGATCAATAAATTCTTTTGCTTGTGCAATTTCAGCTGCCTTTTTTATTTCTTCTATTGTCGCATCCTCTTTTGCCCATCTTAAGTTTTGTGCTATTGTTCCATAAAATAATACTGCTTTTTGTGGGACAATCCCCATTTGTCCCCTAAGTGCCTCAAAACTATAGGACTGTACCGGCATCCCATCTATTCTTATCTCGCCTTTTGTTACATCATAAAAACGTGGAATCAAATTAACTAAAGTTGTTTTCCATCACCAGTACCACCGATAATACCGACTGTTTCTCCAGGCATAATATCAAAAGTCGCATCTTCTAATGCATATTCTTCCACCCCTTTATAGGAGAAAGATACATGATCAAACGCAATTTTAGGCGTATTGCTCTCTACTTTTACAGGGCCTTTTTTATCTCCTTCTAAAACAGAAGGTTTAATATCCAGTACTTCGTTAATACGCGTAGCCGAAGCCCCAGCCTTTGTAAAGATGACAACTAAGTTTGCTACAACAACGAGCGCCAATGATATTTGTGTCATATAGTTAACAAATGCAATGATTTTCCCCTGGGTTAAAGCCCCTATATATACACTATCTGCACCAAAATATAGAATCGCCAGACTGGCCAGGTTCATAATTAAAAAAGTAGCCGGATTTAAAATTGCTGACAATTTGCCAACCCGCATCATTGTATCCGTTAAATCATCATTTGCTTTTTCAAACCGTTCTTCCTCTAAATCTTGTTTTGAAAATGAGCGTACGACCCGTACCCCCGATAAATTCTCTCGCGTAATCAATGAAATTTTGTCTAACTTTTTTTGTCTAACACGATAAAATGGAATGGATTTACTCATTACGATGTACAAAACAAGGGCAACAAAGGGTGCAACGATAATAAAAATCATACCCAGTTTTAGATCCTGTTTAAGTGCCATAAATGCGGCTCCAATGACTAAAAAAGGCGCCCTTACAACGAGACGGATTAACATTGCTACTGCAGTCTGCAACTGGTTTACATCGTTCGTAACACGGGTAATTAAGGAATTGGTACCTATAATATCTAATTCTCCGTGAGATAGTGTATTCATATGATGAAACAAATCATCACGCATCATCGTACCTACCCCTTGGGAAGCAATTGCTGCACTATATTGGCATATAAGGGCAAAGCATAGGCCCATAAAACCTAACAGCACCATTAGTCCACCCATTTTTAAAATATAGCCCTTGTCTCCGTTGGCGATTCCAATATCAATAATTTTTGCCATAACTGTCGGTACATAAAGTTCAAAAATAGCCTCTAGCAATTTAAAAAAAGGGCCAATTGTCACCTGAAGTTTAAAATACTTTAAATATTGTTTTGCTAACCTTATCATCGCTCCTATATCCTCTCACAACTTTTATAAATTAACTGGCATCCGATTGTCTTTGCAAGAAATCTTCTAATAATAAGTCTACCACTCTTCCATAACTTTTCATACCGTCTGTTTGATTATTTGCTTTTAAATAAACATCCGTTGCTTTATTCGATATTTCCTTTACTGGACCTTCATATTGTTTCCACCAGGCATCCTTTGCCTGACGTTCTTTGATTACTTCGGGATCTAGTTTGTTATAAATTTCAAAGTATGCTTCACTACCAGCCTCTTTGTAATAAGCATTCATTGCATACCCAAACGCTTCCATAGCGCCACTGTAACGAAAGGCTGGGTGATTGGAGCTTCTACACGCCAAATAAGCAATAAATTCCGCCTCATCCTCTCTCATAAAACCTTTTAAATGGGAAAGTTCATGACACATTGTATCGGGCAAACTATAGACAGGCATATCTTTATTATAATTTGCTTCCATTGTAAAAGCAGAATAAACACCCATCGTAAATTGATAAGACAACACTTTCGAAAATAAAATTGGCTTTGGTCTGGGATAATAACCGGCTAAAGCAGGGTATTTTTCCCCTAAGGCATTCATTGCTTCCATCGCCTCCTGCCCAAACGTATCATCTAATTGTAACATTCCATCCGCATCTCGGTTTATAAGTTTGGACGCCTCATTAATTTCTTCTACTAAAGATACACAAAGCTGCCCCAGTTCTTCAACGCTATGGTTTGAAATAGTAAAACCAGCCACCTTAGAAAATGGATCCCGATGATAGTTGATTCCGCAAAACAACGTGAAAGTAAGAAAGATCAGGGAACCAGAAACAAAAAGTACGGTAAAAGCTTTCGTGATTATTTGTTTTATATTAATTTTGTTCTGCGTAACTTTTACGCAAATAATGATAATCGAAACAATGAGAAAACTAAGGAGAAAGAAGATTGCAATTTCAACAACACTAACAGGAAACAATGATAGAAACCTGCCATATGTATTTACAAAGATTGGATATATTGTTACTGCATACCACTCTGCGAATCCTGGTACCTTTCTCGCCATAATATGCAATAGTAAAGAAAATACAATTAGAATAAAACTGAAAATCAAAGGCATTTTTCCTCTGCATCTTGTTGCTATATTTTGACTCATAAGCCCTCACTCAAGAAAAAAATTGTCTGCTTAGAAAATAAAACTGTTTTTTGTATATGGAAAAATTATACACGCTTACAAATGAAAAAGCAAGTATTCTCTTTTGGTTGACCATTCCCCATACTCGTGCTATTATTTTCAAAAAGGCTAGCATTTTGCGGATGGAGGAGGAAATTATGGCAGGCTCATATTATGGAACAATTTTTAAGATAAGTACTTGGGGAGAATCACACGGAACCGGAATTGGGGTCGTAGTGGATGGCTGTCCAGCCGGCTTAGAATTAACAGAAGAAGATATTCAGTTTGCACTAAATAGAAGGAAACCAGGCCAAAGTAAATTTACGACACAACGCACGGAAGGTGATCTGGTAACGATATTATCTGGAGTTTTTGAAGGTAAAACAACGGGAACGCCAATCGCGATGCAAGTTTTAAATACATCCCAACGCTCAAGCGATTACTCTGACATTGCTTCCTATTATCGCCCGGGACATGCAGATTATACCTTTGATGAAAAATACGGATTCCGAGATTACCGTGGAGGCGGTCGTTCTTCCGGTAGAGAAACAACGGCTCGTGTGGCCGCCGGGGCTATCGCTCAAAAATTTCTTCAACAACTCGGGATAAAAATCACTGCCTATTCGAAAGAAATTGGTGGCATTGCATGTACCAAACAAGACTTTAGTGAAATCGAAAATAATCCATTCCGTATGCCCGATGCTGAAGCTGCCCGTAAGGTGGAATCTTATATGAAGGAGCAGATGGCTAATTGCAATTCAGTTGGTGGAATTATTGAGTGTAGGGTGACAGGTTTACCTGCTGGTATTGGTGACCCTGTGTTTGAAAAATTAGATGCCAATCTTGCGAAAGCCATTTTATCAATTGGTGCTGTAAAAGGCTTTGAAATGGGAGATGGTTTTTTTGCAACGAAACTTCTTGGATCTGAAAATAACGATTCCTTTCGTATGGTAGATGGGAAGATAACAAAAGAAACGAACCATTCTGGCGGAACGCTGGGAGGTATTAGCGACGGTGATACACTCATTTTTCGAGCAGCTATTAAACCGACTCCTTCCATTGCATCTGCGCAAAATACTGTAAATAAAAGTGGCGATATGAATTAGAGCATAAAGGGGTTGCCAGGGAAATTATTGATGAAGTGTTAGAAGACAATGAAACCGATGAATTGGAAATAATTAAGAATTTAATGAAAAAAAAGTGCAGAAATAAGGACATGAATTCGGATAAAGAGCGACGTAAAGTGTTACAATATTTTTGCTCCCGCGGTTTTTCCTATGAGAATGTTCGCACTGTAATGAGGGAATTTACAGTGGAATTGTTTGAAGAAATTTAAAATTGATAGAATGTTGAAAGAAAATCAATAAAAAATCAAAAAAAAATCTCAGCTTGCTTGACATAATTAACAAAACAGTTTAAAATTTAGATGTTGTACCTTGTACAATGAAAATTAAATAAGGAGGTGCTCCTGTGGATATACTTATAACTGCGGTCGTTACGGCTATTATAGTGGCAGCTATTACTTGGTTTTTGGCTGTATCATTCCAGAAAAAAGAATTTGCTCGAAAGGTTGGAACAGCAGAAGAAAAATCAAGAGAAATAATAGATGAAGCTTTAAAAGTTGCAGAAACTAAGAAGCGTGAAGCTCTTTTGGAAGCAAAAGAAGAGTCGATTAAGACGAAAAATGAGCTTGAAAAAGAGTCAAGAGAACGCAGATCCGAGCTTTCCCGTTTGGAAAAACGTGTTATGAATAAAGAAGAAGCTTTGGATCGTAAAGCCGACGCAATGGAAAAGCGAGAAGCTAGTTTAAACGCCAAGGAAGAAGGCCTGAATAAAAAGCATGCCCATGTGGACGAGCTTGAATTAAAGGCTACCCAGGAACTAGAAAGAATCTCTGGTTATACCTCCGAACAAGCAAAAGAGTACTTATTAAAGTCTGTAGAAGATGATGTAAAACATGACACTGCAAAAATGATTAAAGAAATGGAAAACAGAGCAAAGGAAGAAGCCAATAAGAAGGCGAAAGAATACGTTGTTACAGCGATTCAGAAATGTGCAGCCGACCATGTGGCAGA
>JBKTKK010000043.1:0-12577 GCA_047242405.1 Lachnospiraceae bacterium
GGTATGTCGTGGATTATATACAGAAAATCCGATGAATACATATGAAATAGCAAATGCAATTGGAAAAATACCGTTGGCTTATCAACCAGGTACTTCTTTTTCCTATGGATGTTCTGCTGATATTTTAGGGGCAGTGATAGAAGTTGTTTCCGGGATGTCCTTTTCGGACTTTTTAGAGAAAGAAATTTTTACTCCTCTTAAAATGGATGATACGGGATTTTGGATTCCAAATGAACATAAGAGAGAGAGGCTTGCCGTTGCATATGCCAACAAACCGGATGAATTAGAGCCATATAGGGGGAACCATTTAGGAATTTTAAATGCTATGGATCGAAAACCTGCTTTTGAATCCGGTGGTGCAGGGTTAGTATCGACCATTGATGATTATGCCAAGTTTGCGCAAATGCTTTTAAATGAAGGTGAGTTTGAGGGAAAACGAATATTAAAGCCAGCCTCCCTAGCGTTTATGACAAAGAGGCAATTGATGAAATCACAACAAGAAGCATTTGAAAAGTCATGGAATTATCTGGCTGGTTATAGTTACGGATGTCTGATGCGAGTAATGAAAAATCCAGATCAGGCAATGTACTTAACGGAGTTAGGAGAATACGGATGGGATGGATGGTTAGGCCCCTACTTTATGAACAGCCCTAAAAACAACCTAACTATTTTAATAATGATGCAAAAAAAAGATGCAGGGACTACTTCAGTTACAAGAAAATTGAGAAACTTAATATTAAGTGATACAGATATCCATCGATAAATATATAAAGTCATAAGGAAATTTTCTTATGACTTTTTTATTTGATAAAAAGGGTAAATGAGTGTGTGAAAAGCAGAATATGTAAGTTTAAAATAGAATCGTTCATTGAATTTAAGAAATAAATTTCTTATGATAGAAAGAATAGAATGATTTAATTGGGGGGGAGGAATTAAAATGAAAAGATCAGAACTGATTCAATGGTTAGAACATTATGAAGAAGAGATTGTAAGGGAAGCAGCGCGGTTGTGGGAAATACCAATGCCCGTATTGACAGAAGAACTTTTTTCCTTGTATGAAACGGAGGGGAATCGTTTAAAATATGAAACGGTTTATTTTACGAGAAGAAAATATTTAGCAGTCTTTGGACTAAATGCTATTCTTAATAAGAAAGAGCAGAATATTAAAAAAATTGAAGAGATATTAGTGGAAATATGTGAGGAAGAATGTTGGGCGCTACCAGCCCATGTAGACCGTGAAAAGGATACAAACTGGAAACTTTGTATTGATTTATTTGCAAGTGAAACGGCGCAAGCAGTTACAGAGATTGCATCGGTCTTAAACGATTGCCTCGCTCGTTCAGTAATAACAAAGGTGAAGCAGGAAGTATTTCGAAGGGTGATAGATCCTTATTATTCTTCAACCCCACCCTATGGCCAATGGGAAAATAGTAAATTTAATTGGAATCCCGTCTGTGCGGGTGCAATCGGAAGTGCGAGCATCTACCTAATGGGAGAAGAACAAGATAAATTAGAAGTATGTTTAAATAGAGTTTGTGATTCAATTAGCCACTATATGGACGGTTTTGAAGCGGATGGCACTTGTATGGAAGGTTTAAGCTACTTCACGTATGGAATGACTTACTTCACAGGTTTTGCAGATCAATTATATAACGATACACAGAGAAAAGAGAATTTATTAGCCAATGAAAAATGTAGGAAAGTCGCAGAGTTTCAGCAAAAAGCATATTTTGAAAGTGGAAGAACCGTATGTTTTTCCGATGGGGATAGCAATGATCATTTTCGCATGGGATTAACGCTTTATCTATCCATGCAATTTCCATCCGTACAGGTGCCACCATTAAAAAAGGCAGCGACTTTACATTCAGATAGTTGCTATCGATTTATGGCATTATATCGAGATCTAATTTGGACAAAACGTTATCTTAATTGTGGCTTCCAAAACGATTCCGTAGAAGAAAAAAAGTGCAGACACACTATTTTACCGCATGCACAGTGGAGTATATGTGAAAGTAAAAATCAGGTTGGAATGGCCATTAAGGGCGGACATAATAATGAGCCACATAATCATAATGATGTGGGTAGTTTTTTCTATTTGATTGGAAATGAAATGATCTTAACGGATTTGGGAGCAGGAGAGTATACAAAACAATACTTTTCTTCCGATCGCTATAAAATATTATGTAATAGTTCTTATGGACATAATATACCAACAATTAATAAGATGCCACAGCAATCCGGTAGCGTTTATCGGTGCGATAAGTTTGAGGCAGATTCGAAAGGTAAAACAAGGATTTCCTTTGGTGCTGCTTATGAAGATGGTATCATTGAATCGATTGTTCGAGAAGCTTCATTTTGCCTAGATTCGGGGGTATTAAAGATTGAAGATCATTTTTCCCCTAGTATTTTAACAAAGTCGGTGGAAGAACGCATCATAACAGAATGGGAGCCAGAGCATAAGAAGGGGGAAATTTTGATTCAGGCAAAACAGGCCGCATGTAAAATAATTATAGAGGATGAAAATGCGGATATTCAATGTCACGTAATTGCACATAACGATCACGTTGGTAATATAGTTTCCGTTTATGTATTAGAGTGGAGTGTAAATATAGAAAATACCCGAAAGTCTTCTTATACCATCATTCCAATGAAAACCAATTTATAAAAATAAAATTAAACTTTGAATTATAAAGTAGGTGACCTTTCTTCAATTATCTTCTATAATGAATAAAAAGATAAGAGGAGGAATATTTTATGAATCAAGGAATACCAGCGCCATTATTCCGGGATCCTATTTACGATGGGGCTTCGGATCCAGTAGTAATTTGGAATCGAGAAGAAGAATGTTTTTTTATGTTGTATACCCAAAGGCGTTCCACTGGTGTACAGGTAGGGGTTTCATCCATTCATGGATCTAAAATTGGGGTGGCATCTTCTAAAGATGGGATGAAGTGGTTATATCGCGGAACATTACCAAATTTAGATATCGAACCTGGTCATAATACTTTTTGGGCACCAGAAATCATTTATGCCGAGGGAGAATACCATATGTATGTTTCTTACATTACTGGTATACCTACCGATTGGAACTATGAAAGAAGAATTCTGCATTATACAGCACAAAATTTGTGGGAGTGGAAATTCCAAGGGGAAATTATGTTATCTTCAAAGCGAGTTATCGATGCCTGTGTTTATGAAATAGAACCTCATGTTTATAAGATGTGGTATAAGGATGAGAGTAACGATAGCCATACATATGCTGCAATTAGTAAAGATTTATATCATTGGGCTGTTCTTGGGCCAGAAGTAACCGATTGTTCTCATGAAGGTGCCAATGTTTTCGAATTCGGTGGCGTGAAATGGTTGGTTACGGATTTTTGGAATGGACTGGGAGTATATAAGTCAGATGATTTCATTCATTGGGATCGTTGTTCAAATAATTTACTTGATACACCAGGAAAACGAGAAATGGATGGAACGATCGGTCATCATGCAGATATCGTCGTAATGGGGGAAGAAGCTTATATTTTCTATTTTTGTCACCCATATAAAACGGAAAACATGGATGATCACGCAAAGGAACGGGAGGCTTTGACCGTTTTACAGGCAGCTAGATTGACTACCGATGGTAAAAATCTTTTCTGCAATAGAGATGAAGAATTCTTATTTCAATTTAAGCATGCATATATAAGATAAACTTATCAATCTATAATTAATTATAATTATACATAATCAAATTTTAGCGTTATACTGGCATAAATGGTTAACAAAATATTAATTATAGAGAGGATGAGATATAGAAAAAGTTGAGTTAGATTTATTTCCAGGTCCGTTTACAAAATGTATTGGGCTAGAAGAATAAGTTATTATCAGGCGTGCAATACTTTTCGGTTTGCACGCTTTTTTGATGCGGAAAGATATCCAATTTCCTAGAGATGTGGTAAACTATATATATTTATTGTACTTAAGTTCTATTCGATAAAAGGAGAAGGTGTAATGCGATCGGAAAAAGAAATGATGGAATTAATCTTAAATACTGCAATGGACGATGAAAGAATACGCGCAGTTGTATTAAATGGATCGCGTGCAAATCCAAATGCGCCAAAAGATTTATTTCGAGACTATGATATTGTATATATTGTTACGCAATTAGAACCCTTTGTAGATGGGCATACTTATATAGAGAAGTTTGGTGAGGTGATGATGTTACAAATGCCAGAAACTATGCGAGACCCTCTTGGTGATGGGAGATTTACTTACTTAGCTTTATTTGCCGATGGGAATCGGATCGATTTGCAAATCTATCCGTTGGAAAAAATGGGTAAACTATTAGAAGACTCTAGCCAGACGATTACGCTGCTTGATAAGGATAATCTATTACCGAATTTTCCGCCGGCGAGTGATCGAAGCTATTTTGTAGAAGCTCCAACGAAAATAGCATATGATTCCTGCTGCAATAACTTTTGGTGGTGTTTACAAAATGTTGCAAAAGGAATATGGAGAGATGAATTACCTTATGCAATGGAAATGTATAATCATTATGTAAGGGAAGAATTAAATCAAATGGTTGATTGGTATATTGGAGGAAAATATTCCTATCAAATATCTACTGGAAAACAGGGGAAATATTATAAAAGGTTATTGGAACCGGAGTACTACCAATGGTATAAGGAGACATACGCAAATGGGGAATATAATAACTTTTGGGACAGTATCTTTATAATGGGAAAACTCTTTGGGATACTGGGACGTCAGGTTGGAAGTCAAGCAGGCTATCAATATAATTGTGTAGATGAAGAAAAAATGTTAGATTACTTATTTGCCGTAAGACATTTACCTACAGATGCAGCTGAGTTTAGAATGAGCGAAAGAAAGGACATGTAATATGAAGTTAATTTCCAAGTGGAAGAAAAACCCGAAGGAAAAAGAATCAAATGATTTTTGTAGCCCAGAGCAGAGGATAGTTGATTACTTAACAGAGAAATCACCACAAGAATATAAGCGCAATGATCAATTTGAAATTATAGTAAAAGAAGATATCGATTTTCAATATTTTGTTGAACTGCATATTCATTTAGATACAGAAGATTTAGAGACGATCAAAAAGGAATCGAGATATGTGGCTGATTTATTTATGTTTCCTCCTTATCCCATTGTACTGTTTCGCTTTGTGTATTATCGAAATGGAAAAGAAGTTTGCTTTGTTACGAAGACAGATGCCGGAGAATATTACATTACTGTTGGTGAAGAAAGTACACGTTTTAAATAAAAAATTGTACTTAATCGTCAATCATGGTAAAATCATATTATGAAGCGCCCCCCGTTTCGAGCTTTTTATCGTTAATGTTCGCTATAAGTTAACACCAAAATAGTTTTGCGGTTAAAAGGAGAAAAAAATTGAGTGATTTAATTTGGAAAGACCATTCTGCATTGGACTATGCATGTATGGCTTGTGATACATTAATGAAGAAATTTGCCCCAGAGGACTTGCCACCGAAAGGAAGATTTCATTACCATCAAGGTGTATTTCTTTCAGGTATGCAAAAAGTATATGATATCTGTGGGGATGAAAAATATTTTAACTACATAAAAGATTGGGTTAATTCGATTATATGGGAAGATGGTAGTATTCACAATTATGACAAAGGGCAACTAGATGATATTCAGCCAGGTATATTATTATATGAACTCTATGAAAAAACCCAAGATGAGCGTTATAAAAAAGCCTTATTTGAACTTCTTCCTATCATTAAAAATTTTCCAAGAAATGACGAAGGAGGCTTATGGCACAAGCATATCCATCCGCAGCAAATGTGGTTAGATGGTATCTATATGGCAGGCCCGATCAGCACCAAATTTGCTTCTGTATTCCATCAACCGGAGTATTTTGATCTGGCGGCTTTTCAGGCACTTTTAATGGTGAAAAAGACAAAAGATACGAAAACTGGTTTGCTTTATCATGCATGGGATCGTGATAAAACTATGCCTTGGGCCAATAAAGAAACCGGATTATCGCCAGAATTTTGGGGTCGCTCCATTGGATGGGTGCCAGTTGCGGTACTTGAAGAATTGGATGATCTTCCACTCGACCATAAAGATAGAGATCGTTTGATTTGTCTCGTAACGGACCTTATAAAAGCGCTAATTTTATTTCAAGATAACGAAAGTGGTCTCTGGTATCAGGTTGTGGATAAAGGCGGAAAGGAAGGAAATTGGTTAGAATCTTCCTGCACGTGCTTATTTGTAGCTTCTATTTGTAAAGCTGTAAAAGACGGTTTTTTAGGTGAGGAATATCTTGTCTATGCACAAAAGGGTTATGAAGGAATCATTAACCGCCTAAAGTACAATGAAAATGGAGTAATGATAGATAATATCTGTGTTGGTACTGGTGTAGGAGATTATAAGCATTATTGTAATCGGCCAACATGTGAAAATGACCTTCATGGAGCAGGAGCATTTATCTTAATGTGTACAGAAGTGTATAAAGCTTTTCATAAATAAGCAGATGCTGCCTTAGTATAAAACTAGGCAGCATCTTTTGTATATTCAAATCAATAGAAAGTTTATAAAGTCTATTTTTCAAGTCTAGATAAGAAGTCTTAATAATACTATATTCTAAGATCTTTCTTCCCAGAAATAACTTTAATAAAATAGGGGGATTTTATGAAAAAGCGATTTAAGTTAAAAAGAGTTTTTTTGGCAATGCTTATTTCCTATGTCTCGATGTTAATGATACCTGCAGCCTTAGCAGTTGGACTAACCAGGACAACGAATAAAATGACGGTGCAGCGGTGTATAAATGAAACAATGAATGATATAAAACAAGGGCAGCAGTTACTAGAAATGGCTGAACAATGGTTAAGCAATGTAAGCACATACAATTCTACTTTGCAGTGGGTTTTAAAATTAGATGGTTTCGGACAAGGTGATAAAAACGTGTTTGCAATAAGTGATTTTCAAGAAATGCTTAAGCAAAAGTTTTTCGATTCCTTAAATTATCGTTATTATAATGTAGTATTAAAAAATGACTTTGTCTTTACAGATAGTACGGTGGCATGGGGGAGAGCTTTTTTTTATAATAACTATCGTAATTATGAAAATATGGATTATGACACTTATATCTTAAACAGTTTTTTATCAGAAGGACGGTGTTTGTTTCCCTTGCAGGAAATTACAGTTAACAAAAATATTGTTAATGCCATGACCTATAATTATCCAGTTATGAGTAGTATTAAAGAGTCAGGAGAGGCGGATGCAGTCGTTCAAATATTAATACCCGTCGAGGAATTAATGAGTTATTTTCAACAATTATTGTATCAAGAACAAAGTCAGGTACATATTTTAGATGGACAAGGCAATCAATTAGCATTTCTATCGAAGCAAGAAGGAAACACGGTTTCAATTGATATCAAAAGAATGAAAGAAGAAACAGGGAATTTTTCCATTCATAAGGGGAAGAAGAATTATATTGTTATCTACAACAAATCACAGGTTAATAATCTTATAATCGCAGCCCTGTTTCCAGAATCCATTGTGTTAAAAGAAGCAAGTGATTTAAAGCGAATAGTTTTTATAATGATGACATTTAGTATATTATTTGAATTAATATTAGGAATTTTCTTTGCTAGAAAATATTCAACTCCAATTCATAATTTAATGAAAAATGTACAGATGATGATTCATCCAGAGCAGGATAGCACAAAGGATGATAATCAAAACGAATATGAATGTCTGGCATTTAATATAAATAAAATCATTCAAAAAAATCAGTCAATGGAATCTACAATTAAAGAAAAACAGAAAAAAGAATACAGTAATTTTTTAAATTATTTATTTGCTGGGGAGTTTAGAGAGAATGCAGATATTATACGAGAAGGAGAGTTCATTGGGTTAGACTTTGGAGGTAAAACTTACTGTGTAGTCTCTTTGCAAATGGAAAATACAAAGAAAGTTTTAAAATGGTTTTCGAATACTCGTATTCCTCATGTAATTGCTGGTCACGAAAGAGAAAAAGGATATTTGTCAATTTTATTTGGCTTTCATGATGGAGGTAACCCTATATACAAAGAGAGGATAGGAAAAACAATAGATTTATTCTATAAGATAGGAGCGGAGATTGAAAAAGTTGGAATAGGTAAATTATATGAGAATGAGAAGGATATTTGCTTTTCATATACCCAATCACTTTATTGTATATCGTTGCAAAAGCCCCTTAATGAAACAAAAATGAAATTCTATGATGAAGTTTCGCAAGAGTTTGATGCATTCTATTACCCAACTGAATTAGAAGAAAGACTAATGAATTGTGTAAAACATGGTGAGATCATGCAGATTAAAGAAATATTTAAGCAAATGAAAATTGAAAATATTGATAAAAGATATTTAACAAGGTCAATGGGACGCATTTTAGCCTCCAATATAGCGGCTACCTTAATGAAGATATATAGTGATATTATTCCAGATGAGCAAGTCAATCATTTTGCAGAAATAGTAACCAATCAGGGGGATCTTCCACAAGCTTTGGATATAATAGAAGAACAATTTATTAAGAGCTGCAAATCTCTTGAGAAATCGAAAGACAGAAGGAAGGAAGATTATCAGCAGCGTCTTGTTACTTATATCGAAGAGAATTTCTCGAATCCACAATTGGGTGTATCAATGGCTGCGGAGGAATTTACCTTATCGGAAAATTATTTTTCCCAATTTTTCAAAGAGGTTATGAACGATTCATTTAGTAATTATCTTGAAGTTATTCGATTGAATAAAGCAAAGCAATATATAGAAGAAAATAAATATGATATGGAAAAAATTTCAATTCTAGTTGGATATAACAATAGCGGTACATTCCGTCGCGCATTTAAGAGAGTGACGGGAATAACGCCCTCTATGTGGAAACGTAAATAGTATGAAATCGAAGCAATTGTATCTTGACGAAGCAATTGTATTATTTAAAATCTAACATGGTGTTCGTTACCTATGTATTTGTAACTTGTATTTACACTTCCCTATCGTTATAGTAGAGAACATCAATAGAGATGGGATTATAACAAAGTATTAGAGGAGGATTTCGTATGAGTAAAAGCAAGAAGGCAATAGCGTTGTTGTTGGCATCAACAGTGACATTTACTACATTTGGGGGATGTAGCAGTACTTCTAATGAACAAGTTGAGGATAGTACAATTGCAAAGGACAAAGAGGAGTCTATTTTTAATCCGCCAGGTACTCTTCCCATTGTGAAAGAGCCTATTACATTAACTATTTTTGCCCCATCCAATGGTGAATATAGTTGGTTAGATAATGCCCAGACAAAAGAATTGGAAGAAAAAACGGGAATACATCTTGAGTGGCAAATTGCTGCCTCGTCGGATAATGTGAAGGATAAAATCAGTACGATGTTTGCATCGAAAAAAATGCCTGATATTATCCTTACTGGGGTAGGCGCTTCTAGTCGCTATGATAAAGCAACGGAAGCAATGTTTGGTGCCCAGGGATTGGTGTTGCCATTGAATGAATACTTAGACTCGTTATCGGTTGGTTATAAAAATGCTTTTGAAAATATGGATGGGCTAAAGGAATATATCACGACTCCCGATGGGAACATTTACTCTTTGCCCAATGTAGATGGTTCACTGCATGTGCAATATAATATGAAACTTTGGATAAACACAGAGTGGCTTGATAATTTAGATCTTAAGATGCCAACAACGACAGATGAGCTATATAAAGTTTTAAAAGCATTTAAGGAAAAAGATGCAAATGGGAATGGTGATCCCAATGACGAAATTCCATTATCTACCGTGACTTCAGGAGCAGGTACGCAAATAGATGGTTTTTTAATGAACCCTTTCCAATTGACCCCTGAAAATAAAAAATTATACATTGATGATGGGAACGTTACTTATGCGCCAGTGAAAGATGAGTATAAAGAAGGATTAAAGTATTTACGACAACTATATGAAGAGGGGCTTTTAAATCCAGAATCGTTTACACAAGATAAAAATAATCAAGTCAATGTCAATGAATCAGGAGAAGAGTGTGTCATTGGTGCATTTTTAGCACAGAGACCAGGATATGCATGTGATCTCACTACAATCCCGAATTCGAAAAAATGGGAACGGTACCAATCTGTCCCCCCATTATCAGGACCATCTGGACAATGCATTGCTGCTTGGGATCCTTATATCATGTTCCAAACTGGTATGACATTTATATCAAGTACGTGTTCCAATCCAGAAGCAGCATTTCGCCTAATTGATTACCTTGCCACCGAAGAGGGATCTATGCGTTCATTGGAATAGAGCGAAAGAGGGAGAGCGGGGTCTGGATGGAAAACAGGCTTCTTACACAAGAAGCGATTCAGATACTACAAATCAAACATGGGGACAGTTAGTTGGATTAGTGCGGTTGCCAGAAATGGTTATTGGAGAAACAACGAATCAAAATCCTTATGCAGAGGATGTGAAACCTTTAGCAGGTAGACAGTTGGTCATGTATAATGCTTCGTTAGAGCATGAAAAAGTAAAGCAGCCATTAGAGTCCGTTATGCCAGATTTATATATGTCAGAAGAAAATGCAGCAGAAATGTCTTTGCTTAGTACTACAATAACAGACACTCAAAAAGAGATGCTCGTTCAGTTTATCACTGGGGTAAAAGACATTGATAAGGAGTGGGAGTCTTATAAAATGAGTCTTGAAAATGTAGGATTAAGTAGATACCTTGAATTGCTTCAAGAAGCATATGATACATCATCCTTTGCACAATAGGAGGTAAATGATGGAGAGACGAAAAAATAAGATGAATCTACCAGCGGCAATTGCTGCTGGTAAGCTAAAAAAAAGAATATTACGCCACTGGCAGTTATATCTAATTATTTTATTGCCAATAATCTATCTTATTCTATTTAAGTATAAACCTATACTTGGATCCCAAATTGCCTTTCGCGATTACAATTTTAAGGAAGGGGTTTGGAATAGTCCTTGGGTAGGAATGAAACA
The DNA here is from genome assembly GCA_047242405.1 of Lachnospiraceae bacterium. Lineage (GTDB taxonomy): Bacteria > Bacillota > Clostridia > Lachnospirales > Lachnospiraceae > Fimimorpha. The sequence goes on from JBKTKK010000043.1 coordinate 10,996, forward strand.
TTTTATAACTTTTTTTAAATCACCGCAGTTTTATCGCGTTATGAAAAACACATTAGGTTTATCTATATATAATATCGTAGCTGGAATCTTTCCGCCAATTATTTTGGCAATTGGATTAAGTTATGTAAAAAACCGAGTATGGGGGAAAGTGGTTCAAATGGTAACATATATGCCCTATTTTATATCAACGGTATTAATTGTAGGGATATTAACTCAATTATTGTCATTAAGTGGACCAATCAACAACGTAATTCAGTCACTTGGGGAAGAGAAAATTCATTTTATGGGTGAACCGAAGTTATTTAAGTCGATGTATGTATTTTCTGGTATTTGGCAGTCTGCAGGATACAATGCGGTTATTTATATATCAGCATTAGCTGCAGTAGACCAGCAATTACATGAGGCAGCTACTGTTGATGGGGCATCCATATGGCAAAGAATACGCTATATTGATTTGCCTAGTATTACTCCAACATTAATTATTTTACTGATTATGTCATGCGGTAAAGTTTTATCCGTTGGATATGAAAAGGTGTTATTAATGCAGAATGATTTAAATATGGCGACATCCGATATTATTTCTACTTATGTCTATCGAATTGGACTGCAATCAATGCAGTATAGTTATTCGACAGCAATTGGTCTGTTTCAATCAGTTGTATCATTAATATTGCTAGTTACAGTCAATCGTTTCGCAAAAAAAGTTGGTGAAACAAGTTTATGGTAAGGATGGTGTGCTATGTTTGAAAGAATAAAAAAAATATCGTGGGGAAATAAGTCCTTTTATTTTTGTAATTCTATTCTCCTAATGGTCGCTTTTATTATTGTGGTAGCCCCTGTCATAAATGTTTTGGCGTCATCTTTTTCCACCCCGGGTGCAGTTATCAAAGGAAAGGTATCATTTTGGCCAGTAGGATTCAATTTGGAGGCATACAAGCAGATATTTCGATCAAGGATGTTATTAACGGGCTTTAAAAACTCCATAATTTATACGTTAATTGGAACGACAATTAATATAGTAATGACAATAATGGCTGCATACCCACTGTCGGTCAAAGATTTTGTCGGTAGAAAATTATTAACGGGACTCTTTGTGTTTACAATGATTTTTAGCGCACCGCTTATACCAACTTATATTAACATCGAGCAATTAGGTTTACTAGATTCTATTTGGGTAATGGTTTTACCAGGAGCTTTATCTGTTTACAATTTAATTATTGCCCGCACTTTTTTTCAAAATAGTATACCAGATGAAATGGTAGAAGCAGCCCTACTAGATGGGGCAGATGATTTTTGTATCATGACGAAAATAGTACTGCCCCTATCCAAGTCAGTTATTGCAGTACTCGTTCTTTATTATGCAATTGCGCATTGGAATTCCTATTTTGATGCATATATTTATTTATCATCTGAAAGTAAGTTTACATTACAAGTTGTTTTAAGAAATATTATGAGTACTGCAGCTGCTTTACAAGAGATGGCAGATGCCACCGTTGACCAAAGTAATAGGGCTGCAATGATAGAAGTATTGAAATATGCGGTAATTGTTTTTGGAAGCTTACCAATTATTGCACTTTATCCA
>JBKTKK010000044.1:0-12323 GCA_047242405.1 Lachnospiraceae bacterium
ACTATTTTTCCGAGATCTTCTTTGCTTATTCCGTATTTTTTTTGATGGGCTATATCAAAATTTATGTCAGAAGAAAGAATAAATCGAACTTTTGAAGTTGTTTGTAAAAGTCGAAAAATTTCAGGATTGAAGTGATCATAATGCCCATGACTACTAAATACATAGAAAGCTTTATCCGTAGAAATTTCAGGAATTTCACCGTTATAATAATCAAACAGCAATACTACTTCTTCTCCTTCTACCATAAAACCACTATGTCCAATATAAGTAACCTTCATATTTTTCCTCTTTCTACGCTGCTTTTTGCTTTTCAATGCGTTTGTGCCGCAGCGCCAACACAAAGGCCTAATCTTTATTAGCAGGGAAACAAACGAATTAAGATAAGGCTCATTATAGCATAGTTTATTACAATCGTCACGGTACAATTCCACCAATCTCCATGATTTTGCTTTATCGAACAAAAAAAGATAGAAGTATGAATACTTCTATCTTTTTGGCAGTTTTATTTTACTTATGAAGTAATTTGTTTTGTAAGTAAGGGAAGCCTCCGCTGCAACTGTGAACCAACAAACAATGCTATAACAATTTTTATTGCATCGCCTGGTAAAAACGGCAGTACGCATGCACCGATTGCAGCTTTTACATCCACATTTGTCACTACGATATACCAAATGGTGCCAAAAAAGTATAGCACAATCAGCCCAATTAACATGCCTACAATGGAAAAAATAAGATTTCCCTTGAACTTTTTGACGAATAGCCCCGTAAATAGAGATAAAAATAAGTAGCCAAATATGTAACCACCCGTTGGACCGATCACCTTTGCAACACCAGCTCCTCCAGCGGAAAATACTGGCAGGCCAACTACCCCCAATAAAATATAAATTGCTACACTAGCTGTCCCCCACCACGGACCAAGTACATAAGCAGCCAATAAGATTGATAAATTACACAGGGTAAGTGGGATTGGACCCACTGGAATCGTGAGGGGACCCAAAATACATATAATTGCTGTAAATAACGCCGTCAGGGTGAGTGTAAATATCTTCGTTGAACGCATGTTGACTTTCCTCCATCTTTCTTTTATTGTTAACTTTAACTTCATATATGTTTACAATTTTAAATGTTTTCAACAAGATAGTCAACCTATTTTTTTGTTTAGTTAACAATCGGCCGTTTCATACCTGATCTTCATTCCCCCATGCAAGCATTGCCTCCTACTTTCCCAGAAAAAAAAGCAGTGTGACGCTTCACACTGCTTGTAAATTCTTATAAATTAGGCTTTACTTGTTTTGGCTGATAACCATTTTTTTCTAATTCTTTTACTATCTCTTCTTTATGCTCATGGCCAAACGCTTCCAATGTAATACGGAGTTCAACTGCTGTATTACGATTAATGGATACAAACTGATTGTGCTCTAGTTTAATTACATTTCCTTTTGCCCCTGCAATTACACCAGCAACTTTTTGTAACTCACCTGGCTTGTCTGGTAGTAACACAGACACCGAAAAGATTCGTCCCCTCTGTATTAAACCGTGCTGTACAATACTTGACATTGTAATAACATCCATATTGCCACCACTTAAAATGGATACGACTTTTTTTCCTTTCACATTTAAATGTTTTAAAGCGGCTACTGTCAAAAGTCCAGAGTTTTCTACAACCATCTTATGGTTTTCTATCATGTCTAAGAAAGCCCCAATTAACTCATTGTCTTCTACTGTAATGATATCATCAACGTTTTCTTTTATGTATGGAAGCAATTTCTCTCCAGGTGTTTTTACCGCTGTACCATCAGCGATCGTATTTACCCCTGGTAAAGTAACTACTTTTCCTTCTTGGATTGAAACCTGCATACAATTGGCACCGGCAGGTTCTACACCTATCACTTTAATTTTGGGATTTAACAGCTTTGCCAAAGTAGAAACCCCTGTGCATAAGCCACCTCCGCCAATAGGACAAAGGATATAGTCAACAGTCGGAAGCTCTTTTACAATTTCCATTGCAATGGTTCCCTGGCCGGTTGCCACATCTAGATCATCAAATGGATGAATAAATGTATAACCTTCCTCTTCTGCCAATTTCAGTGCATACTCACATGCTTCATCGTAGACATCTCCATATAAAACTACCTCTGCACCATAACTTTTTGTACGATTAATTTTAATAAGAGGTGTTGTAGTTGGCATTACGATTATTGCTTTGCATTTGTAAATTTTTGCTGCATAGGCAACCCCCTGTGCGTGATTTCCTGCTGAGGCTGTTATTAAACCTTTTTCACGCTGCTCATCGGTCAGTGTACTTATTTTATAATAAGCGCCTCGAACTTTATAAGCACCTGTATACTGCATGTTTTCTGGCTTAAACCATACCTTGTTACCTGTCTGTGAAGTATAATTTTCACTGAAGATCAATTTCGTCTCCAGTGTTACCTCTTTGACAATTTCACTTGCTTCCTCAAACTTCTCTAACGTTAACATAATCCCAATCCTTTCTCTGCATTCCCCGCATCGGAAACCCTATTAGCTATTTGGTTCTTCTTTCTTTGTAAATAATGCATTTACAAACTCATTGGAATCAAATTTTTGAAGATCTTCAATCGTTTCACCTACACCAATGTATTTCACCGGTATGCCAAGTTCCGATTGAATTGGTACAGCGATGCCGCCCTTTGCAGTGCCATCCATTTTTGTCAAAATAATACCAGTAACGTCGGCCACTTCCATAAATTGTTTTGCCTGAGAAAGGGCATTTTGTCCCGTTGTACCATCTAGTACGATTAGATTTTCCCGGTATGCATCCGGATATTCCTTATCAATGATACGGTTAATCTTCTTTAACTCTTCCATCAGGTTTTTCTTATTGTGAAGGCGTCCTGCCGTATCACACAGCAATACGTCGGTATTACGCGCTTTTGCCGCCTGAACCGCGTCATAAATAACAGCTGCTGGATCCGAACCTTCCTGTTGGGCGATAATTGGTACCCCAGCCCTATTAGCCCATTCAGAAAGCTGATCAATTGCCGCTGCACGGAATGTATCCGCTGCAGCCAATAATACAGATCTACCATCATCCTTTAATTGACCGGCTAATTTACCAATGGATGTGGTTTTTCCTACGCCGTTTACCCCAATAACAAGAATAACCGACTTTCTATCTTCAAATTCATACGCATTCTCACCTAAATCCATTTGCTCTCGAATACTGCGAATTAATAAATCTTTGCACGCATTGGGATCTTTAATTTTTTCATCTTTAACTTTCTGTCTAAGCTTTTCCATAATTGACATAGTTGCATCGATTCCAATGTCTCCCATAATTAAAACTTCTTCTAATTCTTCGTAAAAATCATCGTCAATGGCAGAAAAGCCACTAAAGATCGAATCAATCCCGGAAACAATATTATCCCTCGTCTTTGTTAAACCTTGTACCAATCTGCTAAAAAAGCCTTTTTTTTCTCCCATACTACGCCTCCTTATTTATCAAGATCTTCTTCAATCAAATTAACGCTAACTAAAGTGGAGACCCCTTTTTCCTGCATCGTAATACCATATAGTCGGTCTGCTGCTACCATAGTACCACGTCTATGTGTTATAATAATAAATTGTGTGTTTTTTGTCAACTTATGAAGATAATTTGAGAAACGACCAACGTTTGAATCATCCAAAGCGGCTTCAATCTCATCAAGTAAACAAAAGGGGGACGGCTTAAGGTTCTGTATCGCAAATAAAAGGGCGATGGCGGTTAAGGCTTTTTCTCCACCAGATAATTGCATCATATTTTGCAATTTTTTCCCAGGTGGTTGGGAAATAATTCGAATACCAGCTTCAATGATATCCTCACCTTCCATCAACTCTAATGTACCTCTACCGCCTCCAAACAATTCTTTAAAGACCTTATCAAACTCCATTTTGATTTCGTCGAATTTTTCCTCAAATTGTAAGCGCATGCCTGTATCTAACTCTTCTATAATCTGCTTTAATGCCAGTTCCGATTCTGTCAAATCATCATACTGTGTTTTCATAAATGTATACCGTTCTAATATCTCTTTGTAATCATCAATGGCATTTACATTTACATTGCCCAAACTACGAATCCGGCTTTTTAAAGATTGAACTAGTTTTTAAGTCAGGCAAATGATTCAGTTCCGGATTTTTCAAAGCCAACGCTTCACTTGGCATCATTTCATACTCGGTCCAGAGATAATTTGTCTGAGCATCCAGATTTTCTTCCACCTTCTCTTTGATGTTGTTTAAGCGGAATAACTCTTTATCCAAAGTACTACTTCGTTCCGAAACCGCCTCCCTTTTATCAAAAAACTGCTTCTGTTGCTCGATACAAACATCTCTTTTGATCGTGAGTTTTTCGATGTCTTCCTTTAACATCTTCTCATTTTCTCCAGACGCTTCAATTTTATTACGAATTTCTAGAATCTGTTTCTGTTTTTCATCAATGGCAAGAAGACTCGTTTCAAGGGAAGTAAGGAGCTTTTCTTTCTCTTCGGATAAGCTTTGTATTTCTTGACGAATACGTTTTCGATTCTCTGCAGCAAACATATCCTTCTGGGAAAGATTTTGATATTCTAATGATAATTCCGATACTTTTTTTAATAACTGATCTCTTTCCTCTTTCACCCCTGCAAGTGTCTGGTTCGTTTCGTGAACTAGGTTTTCAGCCGATTTATTTTGCGCTTCTATATCGCTTATCATGGACAAAATTTGATTTTTTTGCTCGTTAATATCCTTAATCTGTCCATCTAACTGCCTATTTTCACGTACAAAATCTTCGCGGCCTTCCTGTATTTCTTTAATTTCTTTTTCGATTTGTTTTAAATTAAAGCGAGTAGCTGCAGTGTCCAACTCATTTTTCTGGATTACATCTTTTATTTCATCCAGTTGGGTCAATATATGAGCCCGCATCCCTTGCAACTCTTTCTGCTCTGCCAGCAACTCATTGTATTCTTCCAATGCCTTATTGGCATTGCTCTCTAAATCATCGATCTCTCTTTTACGACCTAAAAGATTACTTGAATTTTTAAATGCTCCACCCGTCATAGATCCACCGGCGTTGAGCAATTCACCGTCCAACGTAACGATACGCAAACTATATTGATACTTTTTTGCCACTTCTAGCGCATGATCAATTGTGTCCACAACTACAATTTTACCTAATAAGAACTTCATTAAACCGCTATAAGTAGCCTCTGTTTTTACAAGTTCAGAAGCTAGTTGAATAACACCGTTCTCTTTTAAAACATCCTTTTGATTAAACTCACCTTTTGGGCGAATTGCATTCAATGGTAAAAAAGTGGCACGCCCATACTTATTTTTCTTTAAAAATTCAATTAAGCGTTTTGCTGTCTGCTCTGTATCGGTAACGATATTTTGAATACTACCCCCTAGGGCCGTTTCGACTGCAACTTCATATTTTTTATCTACTCGAATAATGTCCGCAACGACGCCATGAACACCGCCGATACGTTCTCTCACTTCCATGACCCGTTTAATGCTGTTTCCATAGCCTTCATAGCGCTCTGCTAGATTTTTTAATGATTCTGCCTTTGTATGCAGCTCATGATAGGCCTGTTGTTTTTTATTCAGTCTGATGTTTGTCTCATTGTAACGTTCGTCTGTTTTTATTTGTTCCCTTTGTAAATCCTCTAATTTTGCTTTATGAAATAGGGCATCTTTTTCCTTTTCTTGTAATTGGTCTATAATTTGTTTTGCCCCATATTCTTTTACTTCTTCATCACTTTTGCTTCGAATTAGTTTCTGACTTATTTGGGCACGCCGAATCATATTCTGTTCTAACATTGCTTCATAACGCTGTATTTTTGCAGATAAACCCGACTTTTCATTTAACAATTCGATGATTCGGGTTTTGTTTTGTTCAATTTCTTCTTCGCAACGGCCTATTTGTTCTTCCGTCGCAGAAAGTTGTTCATTGACAGCTTCTTGCTTTTGTTTTAACGCCGAAAGCTGATCGCCAATTCCACTGCGGTTTTGAGCCAACGTGTCTAATTCTGATTCTCGTTCCTTTAATGTTTTATGTATTGTTTTTACACGGTCATTAATGTGAACTTCATTCATTTTTTCGGTATTAATTTGCTCTTTTAATACATTAATCTGTCCCGTCAGATTTCCACGAAGAATAACAACCTCATTGGATTTTGTCTTTGTTTCTCCAAGCAACGCCTCTAATTGCTTGTTTTCCTCTTCCAATCTGCTATATTCTTCTTTCAAATTTTCGGATTTTTCAATTGTTTGTGCCAAATCTCCACTTACAATTTTTATATTTTCTTCCGTTTTTCGTAATTCTTCATTGGCAGCTGCCTGCTCTAAAATAAAAGTGTGAATTTCATAATTTTTTAATTCTTCTTTTAATTTTAAATAAGTTCGAGCCGTTTCCGATTGTTTCTCTAATGGACCGACTTGTTTTTCAAGTTCGGATAATATATCTTTCACACGGACTAAATTAGTCTGCTCTTCTTCTAACTTTTTAATTGCAATGGCTTTTCGTCTTTTAAATTTAACGATACCAGCTGCCTCATCAAATAATTCTCTACGTTCTTCTGGTCTTCCACTAAGTATTTTGTCAATCTGTCCTTGTCCAATAATGGAATATCCTTCTTTACCAATACCGGTATCATAAAATAGTTCGTTGACATCCTTTAGCCGGCAAGTTGAGCCGTTTATTAAGTATTCACTTTCTCCAGACCGATAAACGCGTCTTGCAACCGTCACTTCCTCGTAATCAATGTTTAACTGATGATCAGAATTATCCAATGTAATTGCAACATAAGCAAAACCTAAAGGGCGTCGATTTTCTGTACCAGAAAATATGACATCCTGCATACTCGATCCACGCAACTGTTTTGCACTCTGCTCTCCTAACACCCATCGAACTGCATCACCGACGTTGCTTTTTCCACTCCCATTAGGACCAACAATACAAGTAATCCCGTTATGAAATTCAAATAAGATTTTATTCGCAAACGATTTAAAACCTTGTACTTCAATGGATTTTAGATACATAAGTTCGTACTCCTATTTCTTTTTCTAACGCCCGCGGATGGAAAGGATTGCCTGATAAGCAGCCATTTGCTGTGCTGCTTTTTTCGTCCTACCACTTCCCCGTCCGGCCTCTTTGTCGCCAATCATTGCCCGCACTAAAAATTGTTTGTCATGATCTGGCCCATTCTCACTTAGGAGTTCATAAGTGAGTGGATCATTATAGTCTCTTTGTACTATCTCCTGTAAGATAGTCTTGCTATCATAAAAGAGCTTTTTATTGTCAATATCATTCAATACAAAACGATTGATGAACTCTTTTGCATTAGCAAAACCACCATCTAAATAAATGGCACCAATTAATGCCTCCATCGCATCGGATATAATCGAATCTCTATTTCTACCACCCGTAGAATCCTCTCCTTTTCCTAATAATAGAAAGCTACCTAATTCAATATCTTTTGCACATAAGGCCAATGTCGGTTCACATACCATGCTTGCACGCATTTTTGTCAACTCACCTTCCGGTAATTTTTTATATTTATGATACAAAAAATCGCTTGATACAATTTCCAACACGGCATCCCCTAAAAACTCCAATCTTTCATTACAATATATTTTATCAATGCGATGTTCATTGGAAAAAGAGCTATGTGTCATTGCTTGCTTTAGCAGTTGAATATCTTTAAACTGATACTGGATTATTGCCTCCATCTCTTTCATACTTCTTTCCTTTTTCATAACATACCCTTCCGCGCTTTGCGATGCGCTCATTTGTTTCGTTGAACGCGCTTATTTGTTCAACCTTCACCCATAAAATCCTCTTTTTTTCTCTATTCTATGTAAAAGCAGAAGTCCGCCTTATAGTACCCTTCCGTAAGTGACGGATAGGCATCCATAAAACGGACTGCTGAGCTGCTGCGAAATATATAAATTAACTGTATTTATGCAAAGATGTGCCGTTATGCAAATTACATAGATGCAGTTGCGTTCTTAATTTGTTCTACAGCGTCACCAACTGTAACAATGCGTTCTGCCGCTTCATTTGGAATTTCAACATCAAATTCTTCTTCAATACCCATAATAATCTGGAAAACGTCTAAAGAATCTGCACCAAGATCATCAACAAATGTTGTGTCCATAGTAACTTCATCTTCATCTACATTTAATACTTCCGCAATAATTTTCTGTAATTTTTCAAATTCCATTTTACTATCCTCCTAATTATATGCCTTCTCCATTTAGGCTACTTTTAATTTTTTCATTAATATTTTGTTTACTAAAGGTTACACATTGGATAATGGCATTTGTAACCTCTTTTGCATTCGAACTTCCGTGGGCTTTTACAACCAATCCGTTCAATCCTAATAATGGAGCTCCGCCATATTCACTGGCATCAAACTTTTTAATCACTTGTTTTAGCGAATTTTTCACCAATAACGCACCCATTTTACCGCGGAAAGAAGACAACATCGCCCCCTTTATCTGCTTAACCAGCGCAGATCCAGTACCTTCATACAGCTTAAGGATAACATTCCCTACGAACGCTTCGCAAACGATTACATCCGCACCACCGTGAGGAATTTCCCTAGCTTCAATACTGCCAATAAAATTGATGTCTCCGCATTCTTTCAATAGTGGAAACGTCTCTTTTACAAGCGCATTGCCTTTCTCCTCTTCCGCTCCTATATTTACTATGGCTACTCTTGGCTTTTTTATACCTACCACATGTTCCATGTAAATAGAGCCCATCTTTGCGAACTGTACCAAGTGCTCTGGTCGAGCGTCCACATTGGCACCACAGTCAATTAAAAGAGATACACCACGAACCGTTGGAATTAATGAGGCGAGCGGTGCCCGCTTTACTCCTTTGATTCTACCAGCAACTAATTGTCCACCTACTAAAACGGCACCTGTACTGCCACATGATACAAATGCATCTGCTTCGCCGTTTTTCACTAAATTAAGTGCTACAACGATAGAAGAATCTTTCTTTGTGCGAACTGCTGCTACTGGTGGTTCATCGGTTGCTATAACTGCTGTTGCATTCACAATTTCAATTCGGCTTGCATCATAAGTATATTTACCCAATTCGGATTTTACTACATCTTCCTTGCCTACAAGCTTAATCTGTATCTCTTTTTCCTGATTGACAGCATCCACTGCACCTTTTACTAGTTCCATTGGTGCATTGTCACCGCCCATTGCATCTACAGCAACTGTAATCATACTTTCCTCCAGTCGCCCAAAATTGGGCTGTATTAATATTAGCTCATGATTCCTTCGACTAAGACTATAAAGCATCATGCCAAAAAGTATAACCCTAATATACTAAATAATAAATGATAAATCAATATAATTTTTTAACATTTCTATGATTAGGCACATTATATAAAAAAATTGTCCATTTACTGGCGTTTTTTATCCGAAAAAAAGGTGCCTTGCAAGGCACCTTTTTTCATATTCATTAGTCAACTGTAATGATTTCTTTTTTGTTGTAGGAACCGCAAGCTTTGCATACTCTATGAGGCATCATTAATGCTCCGCACTTGCTGCACTTTACTAAATTAGGAGCGCTCATTTTCCAGTTTGCTCTACGGCTATCTCTTCTAGCTTTTGAAGATCTATTCTTTGGACAGATAGACATGGTTACACCTCCTTAAAATTATTGAAGATATCACGGATAACCGACATTCTTGGGTCAAGCTCCGTGACATCGCAGTGGCAGGTCTCATGATTGAGATTGGCTCCACATCTTTTACAAATTCCTTTACAATTTTCATTGCAAAGAACTTTCATTGGCATATTCACGATAAGCTCACCACAGACTAATTCGTCTATATCAAGGTTAAATCCATTGATAAAAGGTTGCTCATCCAGCTCTTCTAGCCTGTCCTGGTCCGTTGCATTTAAATCCATTTTCTTATCAAAATTGATACGAATTGGATATTCAACCGATTCCAAGCACCGATCACAAGGTATTTGCAAAGTAACATTAACACTTCCTTTTAGAAGCATTTTGCGATTTGCCTCATGTGTAATAGATAGGTCAACTGGACTTTTCCTTATAATTGGATAATTTCCAGCCTGACAATAAAACACATCCTTCGTAAACGGTAATTGATAATCTTTTGACTTCCCATCGCAGGTAAAAAGCTCTGATAAATCAATTTGCATATTTTTCTCCTCCTTTATGCCAATTGTCGGGCATTTAGGCTGTTACAGGGGGTAACCTGCAATTCATCTCTCAATACGCACTTAGTTATTATACATACAACCTTTTTATTTGTCAACCAAATATTGCAGAACTTTCGCATTAGTTTTCCAATAGATGGATTACATTGCCTGTGCTTGAACTGCTGTGATTGCAACTACACCTACGATATCATCAGAAGAACATCCTCTTGATAAATCGTTAACTGGTTTTGCAATCCCCTGTGTAACAGGACCATAAGCTTCCGCTTTTGCAAGTCTTTGTACTAATTTATATCCAATATTACCTGCATCTAAATCAGGGAATACTAAAACATTTGCTTTACCAGCAACTTCGCTATTTGGTGCTTTCGAAGAACCTACGCTTGGTACAATTGCTGCATCTAACTGAAGTTCACCATCAATCTTTAATCCAGGATTTTGTTCTTTTGCAATTGCTGTTGCTTCTACTACTTTTGTTACATCAGCATGCTTTGCACTTCCCATAGTAGAATGAGATAACATAGCAACGATTGGTTCTTTTTCAACTAAAAGTTCAAAAGACTCAGCACTAGATGCAGCAATTGCAGCTAATTTTTCTGGATCTGGATTTTGTTCAAGACCACAATCTGCAAAGATAAATGCTCCATTTTCACCATATTCACAGTTTGGAACAACCATTAAGAAGAAAGCAGAAACTAACTTCACGCCTGGCTTTGTTTTAATAATCTGTAAACATGGACGTAATGTATTTGCTGTAGAATGACAAGCACCAGATACCATACCATCTGCATGTCCAGCCTTAATCATTAAACAACCATAGTAAGTATAATCGCTTAATGCAATTTTTCTGGCTTCTTCTTCTGTTAACCCCTTGTTCTTTCTAAGTTCTACAAATAAATCGATATATTCTTGTGTCTTCTCATAAGTGTTAGGATCAACAATTAATGCTCCTGTAATATCTAAACCTTCGCTGTTTTTTGCTACTTCTTCTGGAGTCCCTATGATAATTAAATTAGCAATTCCTTCTTTTAATATCTTTTCAGCGGCTTCAAATGTTCTTCTATCCATAGATTCTGGAAGAACGATTGTTTTTTTGTCTGCTTTAGCTCTTGCTTTAATGCTGTCAATAAATCCCATGATTTTATGACTCCTTTCGTATCTAATGTTTCTTGTGTACAACACATCTTGTTTCATTATATAACATGGATTCAAACCATACAAGAACAAATCCAATGAAAACATGTACTTTTTGAGGTACTTGAAAAAATAAAGCAATCATGTTAGGCTTAAATGTGTTAAAATAAGCAATACTAAAATTATCAAATAGAGGAAATAATAGTTATGACAATTACAGCAGTCATCACGGAATATAATCCCTTCCACAATGGCCATTTGTACCATATTCAAAAAGCACGTGAACTTACGAGTGCTGATTATATTATAGCCATTATGAGTGGAAATTATGTTCAACGCGGCGCTCCAGCTCTCATTTCAAAATATGAAAGAACAAATATGGCATTGGCTTGTGGCGTAGATGCTGTTTTTGAATTACCCGTATTATATGCTACAGCTAGTGCAGAAATTTTTGCAACGGGAGCTGTCTCGTTAATGGATCAACTCGGATGCGTGGACTATCTATGCTTTGGAAGTGAAGAAGGTTCGTTGGAGAACTTAAAGCTATGTGCCAAAATTTTATTAAAGGAGCCAAGCCCTTGGAAAGCCCATCTCCAAGAAGGTTTAAAAAATGGTAAGACCTTTGCAAAAGCTAGAAATGATGCCTTTTCTCAATGTGGATATCCCATTCATGAGGAACTTTTAAACAATCCAAATAATATTTTAGGAATTGAATATATGAAAGCCTTAATGAGCAGGAATAGTTCAATCAAACCTGTGACGATAAAGCGTATCGTAACCGGTTACCATGATACAAGCCTTGCACATACCATTAGTTCTGCAACTGCCATTCGAACTGCTTTACAAAAAAATGATAATTTGGCTCAATTAAAAGCTGCTATGCCTAGCCCCTGTTATGAAACCTTACTTTCCTGTATGAATCAAAATGTTACCGTCGACACAAATGATTTATCTGCCTTTCTAAACTATCGATTATTACGTCA
>JBKTKK010000045.1:0-12231 GCA_047242405.1 Lachnospiraceae bacterium
CAAATACTTTGTCGCCAAACGAAATGTATGGAAATGTTTCATCTGATTGCTTATTTTTGTTTGACTTTGGAATCAAATACAGAGGCCTTTTTAGCGATTGTACCATAACCTTAAAATTTTCTAAGTACACAAAGGAAGAGATTTATAGAATAAAAAAACTTGAGGCTTTACAATGTAAAATTGCGCAAAATATTTCAGCAGGAAAAACTGTTCACAATATTCTAAAAGAGGTTGTTAGCGATTTATGCCTAAGCGATGGTGAACAAATTTCTAGAGGATTTGGTCATTCGGTAGGCGCTGAAATACATGAAAATTTTTCCTTTGTTAAAGGGTACAAGGGTCAATTTAAAGATAAGATGATATTTACCATTGAGCCGGAAATTATAATCAAACAGAATGGAAATGAAAATAATCCGCGCATACAAAATAGATATATAAAGAAGATATATAGAATTGAATATACGTATGCTCTGCTTGATGGGAATGTTATAAATTTTTTTTCGAATATACCTATTATAAATGAGATTTCTGTATGAATGATTTAACAAGCAAAACAGAATAATTATAAATAGTTCCAGAAACTATAATAATATATTTGGCCGTTAAATCGAATGCAAAAACGAAAAATCCTTTAGAGGCTTTAATCCTAATATTTTGAGAGGGAAAAAATAATGGGAATTTTTTTAAGATGGGATATAACAAATAAGTGTAATATGAACTGTTCTCATTGCTATAACGCAAGAAGCCGTTATGGAAAAGTCGATAAATTATCGCCTAAGGATATTAAAAATATAGTAAATAAATTACCAGTAGATAAAATTTCTTCCGTTAAGCTTATGGGAGGGGAACCCTTTGACAGTGAAAATATCTTTTTGGCATGCGACGAACTTGATCATAGAAGAATTCCATTTGGAATGACGACAAATGGAAATTTTGATATTGATACATACGAAGATTTATTTAATTTAGAAATGTTTCATTATATAACATTTAGTATGGATGGTTATGAAGAAAAGGATGCTCGTCTTTTTAGAAAACAGCTAAACGTACATAAAACCTTGGAAAATATTAAAAAAATTCATTTTCGTTACCCAAAAGCAATTATGTGCCTAAACATAGTGATTAATAATATAAATTGCTATAAAATATACGATATATTGTCATTTTATGCGTCTCTAGGAATGACAAAAATTAATGTGTCCGGTTTGGATATAATTAATGATAATATAAAAAAATATAAATGCTCTACTAAAGAACTATGCATTGCTTCGGAGCAAATTAATGCATTTATGAATACAAACAAAAAGTGTGCTATAGAATGTGCGTATGCATGTTGTGATATGTATCATTTACTTAATAGTGGAAATTTACAAATTAGTTTTGATTACCGTTGCAGGGCCGGTCGTGAAATAGGATATATTGATTCAAAAGGTAATCTTTTTCCATGTGAAGCAATTCAACGCAATACTGATCTATATCAAAGAATGTCTGAAAGCGGTGAGTATTCGTTGTTAGAAAAGGATTTTTTTTCAATCTGGATGAATGATGTATTTAATGATGTTTATAATTTTGATGTAATTTTTAGGTATGGAAACGAAATAACTAATAATAAGTGTCAAAAGTGTGACTACCGAGCACAAAAATGTGGAAGGTGTTATTTTCGGGAGAAGGTTTAAAATTGAAAGCAGTGTACTACTTTTGAAATTTATGTATATTTATTTAAAAAGAAGGAAATATTATGATGTATGAGATTAATAATCTAATTAGAAAAGTTGAACTAAATGACGAGTGGTATATTTACAATTGCGAAAGTTTTTGTGAAATTAAATTAAATAAAGCAGCACATAATGCACTGCTATCAGTGCTGAATAATAAGGATTTAAACAAAAATAATCAAATCATTGAAAAGTTCTTAGAACTGGGAATAATTAAAAAATAAATAACAATTGATGCTTAAAGGACTTTTTGTTTTGTAGTTTAGCCGTGGCTACTGCCTTTGTTTAACCAAAATTATTCAACGATAACAAATAACTTGTAGCAGGCTTTTCAACATGGAACAATTAGTTTCACAGGTCATTTTAAAGCTACAAATCTTTGATTTGTAGTTTTTTTGTATAAAAAATTAGATATGAAGAAAACCTGCTTATATAGCAGGTTTTCTTTATACAGAATGTTAGAATAATTTATTTTCATTAAAAATAGCTCTTACTTGTTTTATTTCATCATCTTTAGCAGGCGCTGCTGGTTCATAGTAACCATGATTTTTTGCCATATCATATAATTCGTATTGTGAAGTTTCCATTGCATTTCTCATCTGAATTAAAGTTTGGCGTAATTGTTGATTTGCCGTTTGGGTTATCATATAGCCTGCATTTTCTAAACTAGCATTAATTTGAGTCAGCGTATCTGTAACCATTGTTTTTTCTTGCATGTTTATCCTCCTATCTTAAAAATGTCAATAGTTTTGCTTTGGAATCAGCGGCTGTTTGTGATGCTTTTTGAAAATATTGTTTAATTTCAGGTGTTTGTGCATCTTGAGCATATGCTTCCATTTTACAACTAGTCATATCATGGGACATAATTAGGTGACGTAAATTTTGTAATTCCATTTCGTTAATTGTGGACATAATACCCTCCTTAAAATTTTTCCGCTTTTACGGTAACAGTTTTAGTATGACGTTACTTAAAAAAATTATTCATTTTCCCCTTTTCAGATATGAATACTAATAGTATAATAAACATAGGGATCTTAATGAAAGAACAAAAAATACCATTTAATTAAAGAAAGGATGAAGGTATGAAAATTTCAACGAAAGGCAGATATGCTCTTCGACTCATGCTTGATTTGGCGATTAATGATACAGGAGAAGCGATAAAAATTAAAAAAATTGCTGAAAGGCAAGAAATATCAGAAAAATATTTAGAACAGATTATCACTATTTTAAATCGTGCTGGATATGTTAAAAGTATGAGAGGTGCCCAAGGTGGATATCGTTTAGCTAAAGCACCAGAAGCTTACACAGTAGGAATGATTTTACGTTTAACGGAAGGTAGTTTAGCTCCAGTGGCCTGTTTAGATGATGAAGAAAACCAATGTACGAGAAGCAATGAATGTGCCACACTTTCCTTATGGAAGAAATTAAATACAGCGATTAATGATGTGGTTGATAATATGACGTTAGCAGACTTGGTGGAAGAACAAAAAACATTATCTGGTAACGATTACGTAATATAAAAATATTATTGACAAAATTACATTGGGTTTATAATTTCCTCAATTTCAAACTAATTCGATATGAATGTAAGAAAAGAGAGGAATGCAATGGGCGGAGATAGAAAAATTCCCAAAGACTAGTTAATCAAATTAGAGATTAGCTAGTCTTTTTTGCGTATAAATTTTTATGACAGATGCATCGGGAAAATATTTCACAAAAAAAATGGCTCATGTATTGTAACAAGTGCATAATTTTGATGAATTATTTAAAGAGATATGTTAATATTGTAATAGAGTTTATAGACGCGTCTGTCCCGGCGCATAAAAGTGAAAGGAGCTACTATGAGGGATGAGAAATATTTAAAACTACTTTCTAGGGATTATCCTACGATAATGGCTGCTTCCAGTGAGATTATAAATTTAACTGCTATCTGTGGTTTACCAAAGGGTACAGAATACTTTTTTAGTGATCTCCATGGAGAATACGAAGCATTTGTGCATTTGCTTCGGAGTGCATCTGGTATTATCCGAACAAAGATATCCGAAATTTTTGAGGATACCTTATCGGAAGGCGAGCAAAATCAACTAGCCAATCTCATATACGACCCGGAACAGGTTTTAAGTTGTTTAAAGTGTTATGACAAAGATACGGATGATTGGAAGAAGATAACGATTTATCGATTAGTGCAAATATGTAAAGAGGTGGCATCCAAATACACAAGATCAAAAGTAAGAAAGAAGATGCCTCCAGAATTTGCTTATGTTATTGATGAATTGCTTCATGTAAATTATGGCGAGTCTAATAAAAAAGTATATTATAGTTCAATTATACGGTCCATTATAGAAATTGGAGCAGCAAATAACTTTATTGAAGCCTTATGTCATTTAATCCAGAATTTAAGTGTAGACAGTCTTCATATCATAGGTGATATTTTTGATAGGGGACCGAGGCCAGATATTATTATGAATGAACTGATGGACTTTCATGATGTGGACATTCAATGGGGAAATCATGATATTTCTTGGATGGGAGCAG
Source organism: Lachnospiraceae bacterium (assembly GCA_047242405.1). Lineage (GTDB taxonomy): Bacteria > Bacillota > Clostridia > Lachnospirales > Lachnospiraceae > Fimimorpha. The sequence continues at coordinate 4,251 of JBKTKK010000045.1, forward strand.
CATGTGGAAATTGGACATTGATTGCGAATGTTGTAAGAATGGGAATTAGTTATAACAATTTTGATGCATTGGAAGATGCATACGGCATCAATTTACGGCCACTGTCTATGTTTGCAGCACAAGTATATAAGGATGATCCCTGTTCTTGTTTCCAACCAAGGGTATTAGATGAAAACGAATATGATATGGTCGATATCAATTTGGCTGCGAAAATGCATAAGGCCATTTCAATTATACAATTTAAATTAGCAGGCCAGTTAATTGATAAGCATCCGGAATATAAGATGGATGATAGAAACATATTAAAATTAATTAATTATGAAAAGGGAACGGTCCTTCTTAATGATCAGGAATATGATTTATTGGATAAAAGATTTCCGACGATTGACCCACAAAATCCTCTGAATTTAACGAGGGAGGAGACGGATTTGATGTACACTTTAGCTGCATCATTTCGCCACAGTGAAATATTGCATCGGCATGTACGTTTTCTATATTCCCATGGTAGTACTTATAAATGTGTTAATTCGAACTTATTATTTCATGGTTGTATTCCATTAACACAGGACGGAAAATTTGAACAAATACAAATAGATGGAAAATCGTATTCCGGTAAGCAGTGGTTTGACTACCTAAATGAAAAAATTCATAATGCCTATTTTCTACCGATAGATTCGGAGGAGAAACAGGATTGTGTTGATTTTATGTGGTATTTATGGGCCGGTGAAAAATCTCCTATGTTTGGAAAGAGCAAATTAGCGGCTTTTGAGAATTACTTTATAGCAGATAAATCAGCTAAAATAGAAGAGATGAATCCTTATTATACACTTAGTGAAAAAGAAGAAGTTTGTGATATGATTTTCCGGGAATTTGGGTTGGATACAGCTAAATCACATATTATAAATGGACATGTTCCAGTGAAAATAAAAGATGGTGAAAAACCTGTTAAAGCAAATGGTAAGTTGTATGTAATTGATGGTGGAATATCAAAGGCATATCAGTCGAAGACAGGTATAGCCGGTTATACCTTGATCTATAATTCAAAACATTTGGCGCTAGCAGAACATAAGAATTACATGAAAATGGACGACGCTGATTTAGGTGGATATGCACCAGCTGTACAAGTAGTAGAGCGTATGCAAAAACGTATTATGGTTGCAGATACCGATATTGGGAAAAGTTTAAAGGAGCAAATTCAGGATTTAAAAGAATTAGTCCATGCTTACCAAGAAGGAATCTTAAAAGAAAAAGTAAAATAATAGGAAATGCGGATCGGTTGAAAGACCAATCCGCATTTTTATCGTTAACTTAGAATTTATTCCAATACCATTCTTCCGGAACTTCTGAAAAATCTGCGGTTAAGTCGTAATCTGCTTTTTGCCAAAGCATAGACATAAGATCATGACAAAGGACTGCATCACATACTTGTACCGGTGCATTGCCAAATATTTTATATGTTAACGCACCAAGGTGGTGAAAGGGCTTTTCAAATTTAACAAATCGGGTAGACATATTCGTTAGTGTAGGATGCTTATGAGGATGGAAATCAACAAAGGAAATATGCCTGTTATTATCTTTTACTTCTAGCTTCACTGGCTGTGGAGCTAATCGGTTTGGAATATTAAGTTCTTCTTCAACTGCGTGTAAATAGGTATTCCGTTCCTGACCAACCCCAATAAGCAAAATTTTTGCCTTTTGCTCATAAAGGCGTCCCCAGCACCCTTGACGGGGAGTCGGTGTCGTAGAAAATTCTTCTCCTTTCGTGTAAGAAATAGCATCAGAGCCAATGGCTGCAATGGAATGGGTAGGATGCATCGAACGTATGGATCCCTTCGTTTGTAGCATTAAATTGGGGATTAAACCAATGCAGGCTGGCGTATGTGTTCGATCATAAATGGGTTGGTGTATAGTTACATTAGCCCACGTATGGGTAGGGACAATAAAGAGTCCATCGTGTAAATATTCGGTAAATGCCTCTATTACCGTATCCCCTCCGCCATAAACATCCCCAATGGCTTTCATAGAACTATGTACTACAACGGTATCATTGGATAAAATTCCCATATCATAAAGCTGTTGTTTTAACTGTTCTTTTGTTATCAAGATGTAAAATTCCTCCATTTCCTATCGTTTACCTTAGTATACCAGACATTTTAACAAAGAGATATGAAAAAAAGGGATAACCTTATAGTACCCAAGCATATAAATATTATAAAATAGAGGACGGGGTACGGGGGGTTCTTTTATGAGTCAGTTAATAGAGTGGTTAAGTAAGATGAATCATATGATCAGCAGTTTTACATGGGGACCAATTATGCAGATTGTTTTTCTTGCAGTAGGTCTTATGTTTTCGATTCGAACCGGTTTTTTTCAATTTACAAAATTTAAATTTTGGATTAAAAAGACTATATTATCCTTTGGGTCCAAGGATGTTACACAAAAGAGTGATTCCAAAAATTCAGTTTCTCAATTTCAGACGATATGTACGGCTTTAGCAGCAACAATAGGAACCGGCAATATAGTGGGAGTAGCGACTGCGATTACCGCTGGAGGTCCAGGGGCTATATTTTGGATGTGGGTTTCGTCTTTATTAGGAATGATGACAACGTATGCGGAAAATGTTTTGGGAATTCGTTATCGTTATAGAGGAGAAGACGGAAGATGGTATGGCGGTCCTATGGCTTATATGGAACGTGGCTTACATAGTAAAGGAATGGCAATTTGTTTTGCTATATTGTGTATAGTGGCTTCATTGGGGATGGGGAATATGGTCCAGGCAAATTCGGTTTCTAGTGCCTTATATGATACATTTCAAATTCCATCAAAAATAACTGGTATTGTTTTAGCTGGAGTGATTGGTGCGGTAATGATGGGAGGAATTTCTAGAATTGGAAAGGTTACAGAAAAATTAGTACCTTTTATGGCAATTGTATTTATGTTTGGGGCAATTAGCGTTATTTTAGTTAATTTAAAACAATTACCGATGGCATTTGCCAGCATTATAGGTTCCGCATTCTCCCTTAAGGCAGGTACAGGAGGCGTGCTTGGATATGGGATATCGGTTGCGTTACGCTTAGGAATTTCAAGAGGGATCTTTACAAATGAAGCGGGGCTTGGAAGCAGTGTGGTGATTAATCAGGAGGCGGATGTTAAGTATGCACCAGAACAAGGGATGTGGGGCATCTTCGCTGTTTTTGCCGATACGATAGTGATGTGTACATTAACTGCACTTGCTATTTTAACATCGGGCGTTTATGATGCAAACATATATATAAAAGCTTTAAATACCCCTGAGTTTGCTAGGCTTCCAGATGGGGTTGTCTTAACGGCAAATGCATTTGAGCAAGTATTTGGCCAATGGGGTTCACAGTTTATTGCTATTTCTATTGTTTTTTTCGCCTTTGCTACCTTGCTTGCTTGGTCATACTGTGGAGAGAGAACAACGGAGTATGTTTTTGGTAAAAAGGCAATTCCAATTTATCAATTTATCTTTATTATAGCGATATTTGTTGGGTGTATTTCAAGGCTCGGTATTATATGGGAACTTTCCGATACTTTTAATGGTTTAATGGCAATCCCAAACCTAATAGCTATTGTATTACTATCAAAAGAAGTCATATGGGAAACGGATCATTACTTAAAAAAGAAATAAAGAAGTCGAAATCATTGACGAAAGGCAACTTCGAATATACAATAGACCTATAAGCAATTTTTAAAGATTTTGCGCGTGTTACAGCTTTTACGCGTGGAAGGCTTGCTAAGAGAAAAGGGAGGTCTAACCATGGGATACAAGATTTTAGAAATTGATAGTCTTTTAAAACCGTTTGAAGGCGATATCCAGTTGCGTATGAATTATTATAAAAAGAAAAAGAAAGAATTGTTAAGTGAAAAAAAAACGCTAACTGAGTTTGCAGATGGATCAGAGTATTTTGGAATTCATAAAATCAGAGGTGGTTGGGTATATAGGGAATGGGCACCAGCGGCAGACGAATTGTATTTTATTGGAGACTTTAATAATTGGGATAAAACCTCCCATCCAATGACAAAGCTGGAAAATGGTATATTTGAAATTTATTTAAAGGGAGCCAATGCGCTTTGGAATGGTTGTAAAGTAAAAGTAATCATTCGAAACAAAGATAAAATTTTAGAACGCATTCCAACCTATGCTACACGAGTTGTACAGGATCCGCATTCTTTTGAGTGGACGCAAGAAGTGTGGCACCCAAGAAAAAAATTTCAATGGAGTGATGAGGGCTTTAAAGGAGAAAAAACACCTCTTATTTATGAATGTCATATTGGTATGGCACAGGAAGCGTATGGTGTTGGAACATATAAGCAATTCAAAGAAAATAATTTACATCGGATAAAAGCATTAGGTTATAACACAATTCAATTAATGGCAATTATGGAGCATCCTTATTACGGATCCTTTGGGTATCAGGTATCTAACTTTTTCGCAGCATCCTCTCGCTTCGGGAAACCAGATGAATTAAAGGATTTAATTAACACAGCTCATAATATGGGTATAAGGGTGTTATTGGACATTGTACATTCTCATGCTGTTAAAAATACAAAAGAAGGAATTAATGAATTTGATGGTTCTGAGGATCAATTTTTTCATGCTGGCAGTCGTGGAATACACCCAGCCTGGGATACAAAATTGTTCCAATATGGGAAGAATGAAGTAATACATTTTTTGTTATCCAATATTAAATTTTGGATGACGGAGTATCATTTTGATGGATTCCGCTTTGATGGTATTACCAGTATGATTTATTTTGATCATGGTTTAGGTACAAGTTTTGACAGTTATTCAAAATATTTCTCACAAAATACAGATAATGAAGCAATAACTTATTTACAGTTAGCAAATGATTTGGTTCATGAACTAAATAAAGAAGCATTAACAATTGCAGAAGACATGTCAGGGATGCCTGGAATGTGTATTCCAGTGAAGGATGGAGGCATTGGGTTTGATTATCGTTTATCAATGGGCGTACCCGACCTTTGGGTTACGATGTTAAAAGAGGTGCCGGATGAAAATTGGGATATGTGGAACCTTTGGTATGAACTAACGAGCAGAAGAACGAAAGAAAAGGTAATTGGATATGTAGAATCCCATGATCAGGCATTAGTTGGTGATAAAACAATTATGTTTCGACTCTGTGATAAAGAAATGTACTGGAGTATGAATAAAGATTCCCAAAACATGATTATAGATCGTGGAATTGCATTACATAAAATGATTCGGTTGCTGACCCATTCCTTAGCTGGTGAAGGGTATCTAAACTTTATGGGAAATGAATTTGGACATCCTGAATGGATCGATTTCCCAAGAGAAGGTAATAATTGGAGTTATCATTATTGCCGAAGACAGTGGAGTTTAGTTGAAAATAAAGATTTAAAATATGAGTGGTTAAATGAATTTGATATGGCTATGATTGAGATGTCAAAGAAATCAAAATTATTAACGTCAAAAGACTGCCATAATTTATGGGTACACCAATCGGATAAGGTTCTCGTTTATGAACGTGGTGGCTTGATTTTTGCTTTTAATTTTAATCCTACAAAATCATTTAGCGGCTATTTCATACCTGTGAATGTAGAAGGTAGTTATCGTGTACTTTTATCTACAGATGATTCTCGATTTGGAGGTCAAGAGCGCATCGCTAAAAATATTACATATCATACAGAAACGATACCAGACGGAAGAATCGGCTTTTTGATCTATATCCCAAGTAGATCGGCATTTGTTCTTAAAAGAGTTAAAAAAACAAGGTAGAGAAAAAAGAGATGTATCAAACTATTTTAATTCGATAAAGCCCAATTAAAACTTAGGATACATCTCTATTACTTATTTATTTTTGTCATAAATTAAGGAAAGGCCTTTTAATAATAGGTTATCATCCTGAATAATTTCGTGGTGACAATGGGGCACAATGAATTTGGATAAGCCGCCGGTTGCAACAACGGTAGCCTTCATACCGATTTCCTTTTCGATTCGAGATATCATGCCGTCCAATAAAGATGCATTACCAAAAATCGTTCCACTTTTCATACATTCAATTGTATTTTTTCCAATCGTTTTCCTGGGCGCTTCCAGTGAAATTTTAGGCAACTGTGAAGTATGTTTCGATAAGGACTCTAGGGAGACTTTAACACCAGGGATAATTACTCCGCCAATATAATTTCGATTTTTATCAATAACAGAAATCGTCGTTGCAGTCCCCATATCAATTACAATTAGTGGAACTGGAAAGCTATTTAGGGCGGCAACGGCGTCGACTACCCTGTCACTACCAAGTTGAGCTGGATTATCTATTTTTATATTTAATCCTGTTTTTAAGCCAGGACCTACAATTTTCACTTCTTTATTTAAAATCTTTTCAATAGAGGCTTTAATCGTATTGGAAATAGGTGGAACTACGGAAGATATAATTCCCCCTTCAATATCACTCACCTTTATACTGTAAAGCTCTAGAATATTTTTAAAGCTAATAGCATATTCTAATTCGGTTTTTTTATGGTCGGTAGCGAGACGCTCCACAAAACAAGTTTTCTCTCCTTCTAAAAGTCCAACTACAATATTTGAGTTACCTATATCAATTGCTAAAATCATTTTAAATACCCTTTCTAATGGAACAATGGTGTTCTGAATTCTTTTCGTAAATTATAAGTAAGCCCTTTATCAATAGAGCGTCATCATAAATAATGTCATGGTTACAATATGGTATAATAAATTGTGCTAGGTTTCCTGTTGCAACTACAGTAGCCCTGTCTCCTAATTCGTCCTCTATTCGCTCAATCATTCCATCTAAAATGGCGGCATTACCAAGAACAGCACCACTTTTCATGCACGCTATCGTGTTACTACCGATGGCACTTTTTGGGCATTCCAAACTTATTTTCGGTAATTGGCTTGTCCGCGCTGATAAGGATGCTAGAGCAACTTCAAGACCTGGGATGATTACGCCACCGATATAATTTTTATTTTTATCAATGACAGACATTGTAGTTGCGGTACCCATGTCAATGATAATCAATGGGGTAGGATATTCCTGTATTGCAGCAACCGAATCGACGACCATGTCACTGCCAAGTTGCCCAGGGTTATCTATTTTAATGTTTAAACCGGTTTTTAGACCTGGTCCAATCATCATTACCTGTGCACCAATAATTTTTTCAATGGAGCGACGTATTACATTTGATAATGGTGGTACAACGGAAGATACAATTCCCCCTTCAATTGATTGTGGATCGATATGATAAAGCTCTAAAATATTTTTAAACATAAGCGCATATTCCAATGTGGTTTTGTTTAAATCTGTGGATAAGCGTTCTATAAAGTACGGTTTTGTATCATCGATACATCCGATGACAATATTTAAATTCCCAACATCAATCGCTAAAATCATAAAAAACATCCTTTCAAAGACTCGATATACATAAAGTATGCCATAAACTCGTTCGATTATAGCACAATACATTAAAACAGGCAAGAAATCCCTTTTTCTGAATGAAATTACAATTTAAAGGTTAAAATAGTAGAACAAATTCATGACAATTGAAAGGACATGTGCTATACTTGAAAAAACTTATTACGCTAAGAGAAAAGAGGGATATTATGTTAAAGGGTAAGACGGTTATTTTAGGTGTAACCGGTAGTATAGCTGCATATAAGATTGCTAATCTTGCTAGTATGCTCGTAAAGTTACATGCAGATGTACACGTTCTTATGACAGAAAATGCAGTGAATTTTATAAATCCGATCACGTTTGAAACATTAACCAATCACAAATGTTTAGTTGATACCTTTGATCGGAATTTCAACTATAATGTGGAGCATGTTTCACTGGCAAAAAAAGCGGATGTTGTTTTAGTAGCTCCCGCATCCGCAAACGTTATTGCGAAAATCGCCCACGGTATTGCAGATGACATGGTGACTACGACTATTCTTGCATGTAAATGTCATAAAATAATT
>JBKTKK010000046.1:0-12118 GCA_047242405.1 Lachnospiraceae bacterium
ATATAAAAGTAAAGCGAAAAATATGAAACAATGTTGCCTACAACTAATAAATGGCTTTGCAGGAAAGGTACCTAAGACGATTCCAGAACTTATAACACTTGCTGGTGTCGGAAGGAAAACAGCTACTTTATTTTTGGCAGATGCTTATGGGATTCCTGGTGTTACCGTAGACACCCATGTATTGCGCATAGCAAAACGTCTTGGTTGGGCGGAGGGGAAAAATCCTGTACAGGTAGAAAAAGAACTTATGCAGGTGCTGCCAGAGGATTACTGGAACCGCATCAATTTTCAATTAATTTACCACGGAAGAGCAGTGTGTACTGCAAGAAAAGGTTACTGTGAAAAATGTTTTCTAAATGAGTGGTGTGAAAAAAACTTTTAAGTTTGTAGGAATAACCTTCCAAAATATCTAAAAATAATATGTTGCATAAATATTACAAAGATGTTACAATTTATTTGTGATTAGCTAACACAAATAAAAATAAGGAGGACGAAACTATGAATTTCAACTTTAATAGCTGTTCCGAGTTATTTAACTATATTTGTAATTTATTCAAACTTGGTTGTTAATATTATAGCCCTGGCCTTATGCCAGGGCTATTTTTATATCTTTAATAAAGTTTTTTTAAGGGATAATATGACAAAATATCCAAAAATAACATGTTGCGAAAATATTACATAAATGTTACAATTTATTTGTAGTTAGCTAACACAAATAAAAATAAGGAGGACGAAACTATGAATTTCAACTTTAATAGCTGTTCCGAGTTATTTAACTATATTTGTAATTTATTCAAACTTGGTTGTTAATTATTTAAAGCCCTGACCTATTGTCAGGGCTTTTTTGGAATTTAAAATTAGGATATCATTAACTTTTAACAGTTGGCAAACTACTTAAATTATTATTTTCCGTACCATCGGGGAGTGATTTTAGATATTCGGTATCGTTGCGGTGTGCGACACCAACACCACTGATTTCACCGGCCTTGGCAAGTTCCACCCCTTCTTGTTTTGATACGATAGATCCATCAGATAGTTGATAACCAGTAATTGCTCCACTTTCTTTTACTAGACCAGTTATCTGTTTGGCATCTGCATTTGGAGTAGGAATATCATCTAGTGCTGCCATGGCAAGCTGGGAACCATCGATTTTATTTTTTTCCATCACCGTCATCCTTTCTGTTCTTGTAGTTAAGAATAGTATTGCTTGCGTGATCGATTTAATGCATAAATGGCAGTTAACAATATTTTGTATAAAATCAAAATATAATCAAATAAATTTCGCATAAAAAAGGTCTATGCTTTAAGAAAAGAAGCATAGACCTTTAAAATCCATATTAAATTAAATTCCGACTAATGCAAGTAAAATATAATTAATGATAAACAAGCCGGTTGCAACCCATAAGATTGGATGCACGGACTTCGTTTCTTTTTTACAAATTTTAATAATACAGTAGAATATAAATCCAGCTGCAATACCATTAGAAATGCTGTAGCAAAGTGCCATAAACACACCGGCAAAGAATGCAGGAATCGCTTCACTTAAATCAGACCATTCAATTTCTTTAAATGAGGAAAGCATCATTACACCGACGATAATTAATGCTGGAGCTGTTGCAGCTGATGGAATGGCACTAATGAAACTTGCAAAAAATGCGCTAAGTGCAAAACAGATTGCAACGACAACGCTTGTTAAACCAGTACGTCCGCCTGCGCCAATTCCTGCAGCACTTTCTACATAAGTAGTAGTATTTGAGGTACCGAAGATAGCACCAATTGAAGTGGCAGTTGCATCTGCGAAAAGCGCTTTATCCATCTTAGATTTAAATCCTGCAGTTTTATCCATCGCACGTTCATCTTCTTCGCTAAATATACCGCTGCGTCGACCTGTACCGATAAATGTACCAATGGTATCAAAAGTATCGGATAAACTAAAAGAGAATATTGTAATTAATACGAGTGGCAATTTGGAAACATCGTTAAATAAAGATATGATTCCCTTGCTCGTAAAAATTACGCCAAATGTAGATGGAAGTGTTTTCACAGCATCCATAAAACTTACGGAACTTCCAATATTGGTTTGGCCCAAAGGTATACCGATAACGGCGGTAATAACAATACCAATTAAAATTGCACCTCTTACATTAAGCATTAATAATATTACTGTAATAATAAGTCCAATGACTGCTAATATTGCTGCAACCTCTGTGGATGAAAAACCAGATATTGCTGGGACAACTTGAGATCCTGGCATGGATCCCCCAATGGCAACTTCTGCACCCGTATCGTTACTAAATTGTACGATATTTGCATTTTTAAATCCTATGTATGCGATGAAGATACCAATTCCACCACCAATTGCGTTTTGCATACTATGTGGAATTGCTTTTATAATATGTTTACGAACTTTTGTTACTGTAATAAGAATATTTACGATACCACATATAAATACCATAGATAAGGCTTGCTGCCAGGTAAAATTAAGGCTAAAGCAAACAGTATAGACGAAGAATGCGTTAAGTCCCATACCCGGTGCTTGCGCATAAGGAACATTTGCGACTAACCCCATTATCAAAGTACCTATAATGGCTGAAATAATTGTGGCTAGAAAAACAGCGCCCCATTCCATACCTGCTTGTGACAAAATACTTGGATTAACAATGACGATGTACGCCATGGCAAAGAACGTGGTAAGACCTGCTACGATTTCTGTCGAGACATTGGTACCATTTTCTTTGAGTTTAAACAGCTTTTCCATTCATCAGACCTCCTTGTGTTAGACTTTAAGTTGCTGTAGATTGGTAGGCTAAGTTTTTAACCTAGGACAAAATTTACAGACAAAGTATAACATTGGAGGGATTTTTTACAACAAAAATTTTATTTTTTTACAAAATCTTAACGATTTCTTAACAATAAAATATAACATTATTTTGAAAGAAATTTTTCTGTGTTATACTTTATATAAGTGCGGATAGCTTATTATAGTGCAAAATTGGAGGATAGAATGTATAAAAAATATAATTATTTATGTGCAGATGCAAGAAAAATAAGAGAAGATGTTTTTATGAAAGAGCAGGGGTTCTACAACGAATTTGATGAAATCGACAACTATGCGACACATCTTGTATTTTATGAGGATGAATATCCAATGGCCGTATGTCGTTATTATAAAGGAGAGCGGGAGAAAGAATATATGATTGGAAGAGTCGCAATTGATAAATCCTATAGAGGGAAAAAGTTTGGGAAATGGATTTTGGAAGCGGCAGAGGAAAATATCCGCCAAGAAGGGGGAGAGATAATCTCTCTATCTGCTCAAATACGTGTGCAACTGTTTTATGAAAAAATGGGATATGTAGCATTTGGAGAACCCTATCTGGACGAATTTTGTCTGCATATTCATATGGAAAAACGAATCGTTTAATGCTTACAATTCAAAGTCCTTTACATATGTGTGCTCCGTTAATTCGGATAAAACCTTTATTTTTTTATTTACCATGTTTTGAAAACAGTTTGGTAAGTGTTCCTCATGTGCCCGATGTATTGCAACGCATTCTTTACTGTTCTATAAGTTCATATGGAATTGCAATTCGTTATAAAATAATTCAGAGGTATAGGCGTGAATCTAAAAGAAAAATATGGAGAATGGGGTGTCATTCTTGGTGCGACTGAGGGTGTGGGTAAAGCGACAGCAGAAAAGATAGCAGCAAATGGAATGAATGTCGTTTTAGTAGGTCGAAGAGAAGAAAAATTAATGCAATTAGGAGAGGAAATAAAAGAAAAATACGGTTCCGAATACAAAGTAGTTTGTTGTGATTTTAGTGAAGATCATGCGGCCCAAAAAGTATTTGATGTAACCGATAAACTAGATATGGGGTTTATGTCTTATGTTGCATGTTTGCATTGTTTTGGGAAAATTCAAGATACCCAATGGGAAATGCATAAAAAGATGGTGAATGTAAACATAAATACATTTTTAGAATGTATGTATCATTACATGGGGATATTTACACAGCAAAGGAGAGGGTGTTCAATTTTTCATCCTTAACGGGGGTAACAGGATCCCCTTATAATGCACAATATGGCGCTGGTAAGGCCTACATGGCATTGGCAATGTGACATGTCAGAAGATGAGGTATGCGCATATATGGGGCGCTTTTTTGAACCAGAAGAATAAAAGATAATACATATAAAGAGGAAGCGGAAGCTTCCTCTTTATCAATTATAGTTAAATGGGTTTAAAAGTCCCCAAAGCATAAATTCAGCCTTTTGCATTGCCCCATTTTGTATCTGATCATAAATAGCCACATCTTCGGCATATTTTCCTTGTAGTCTTAAAAGCGCCTCTTTTTCTGTCATAGCTAAATGATCATAAAAGAATTTTTTCCATGTTGCTTCATTCCAATAGGGGTTAATTCTTGATAGGAAAGATGAAATATCATCTGCATTGGAATACCATTTTTTTCTTGCATCTTGGGCTGCTTTCGTATCACTTTTTTTGGCGGCATTTACTAAATCAGCAGCGATTAAAAGATGTTGTTTAAAAAGCTCTTGAAATTCAGCAGCGATTTCTGGTCCATAAAAAAAATGAAATATTTTAGCAAAATCGCCAGGGTTTTGTAAGAGCCGATTCGTAACTGGCTCTAAGTCACCCAGATTGGCAGCGGTACTAATTATAAAAGATCGGGTCCAATGAATATGCTGTTCCCATAGTTGCCGCAATTGATTGAGTAAGTTAATTTGGCGGTTGGTTAAGCACGCTTGCGTATTATTGTTTGTTTGCATAAAGGAACTCACTTTTTTATTTTGTTTTATAAATTAATATATTCATTTATCCAGAGTATGCAACTGGAATATATTGTTTCTTCTGTCATATATTGTAGTATGACAAAAATGAAATAGGTGGTGGGGTCTGTTATAGAATATATAAGATAGTTATTCTATTAATGGGGTTCGATTCGGCAAAAGACCTTAGCTTTTACGGGACAGGACTCTCTTTTGCGTTCTGTCTTTTTTATAGAAGTGACCGGGTTGCTTGTAATAGAAGGATGCGTTAGGTGCCGATTCAGGATCAAGCAGATTCATATCAAACAAAAAATGGATAATATCCAAAAAGAAAGGACTCGATTCATATGGAACCCATAATTTCACTTATCTATGCACTCTCCCTTTTTACCGTGCTAATCGCCTTTGCCTTTGCCTTTTATTTATACCTATGGGTGAAAAAACAGAGGACAGATAACCGCCAAATTGGTGAAGTTTCGAAGCTTATAAAGGCTGGAGCAAATACTTTTATACGGAGAGAGTATAAGATATTAGCAACTTTTGCAGGCATTGTAGCATTAATTATTTTTCTATTGCTCCCAACTCCCATTTGGAAGGGGGGATTTGTAGATAATATTTCTATGACAATTGCATATATTGCAGGAACTGTCCTTTCTGCTATAGCTGGTAAAATTGGAATATTAGTAGCCACATTAGCAAATGCACGTACTGCGGAAGCCGCACAAAAAGGCATCAAGCCTGCCTTTTTAATTGCCTTTCGAGGTGGAGCTGTCATGGGATTAACAGTAGTGGGATTTAGTTTACTTGGTGTTGGAGCCGTTCTTTTTATTACAACAAATGCAACAATTTTACTTGGCTTTTCATTTGGGGCTAGTTCCCTCGCCCTTTTTGCAAAAGCAGGAGGGGGGATATTTACAAAAACTGCGGATATTTCTGCTGATCTAACAGGTAAAGTTGAACTAGGTATACCCGAGGATGATCCAAGAAATCCTGCAGTTATTGCGGATAATGTTGGTGACAACGTGGGAGACGTGGCTGGTATGGGAGCTGACTTATTTGATTCCAATGTTGCAGCTATGTCGTCTGCCTTAGTCATTGCCCAGGCAATCGATGGGGGAGGAGCATCCATAAATACGGCTATGGTATTTACCTATACTGCCCTTGGTCTCATTTCATCCATTATCGGAATTGGTTCCGCACGAATTGGCAAACATGGAAACCCAACGAAGGCTCTAAATTCATCTACATATGTAACTACCAGCATCTTTTTAATTCTTACTGCCCTTGCCACCTATATATTTGAAGGATTTCAATGGCGCATTTGGGGAGCCGCTGCCATCGGATTAGTCGTAGGTGTGGTTATAGGCATGACAACCGATTATTTTACCGATGATTCAAAACCGATTGTTAGAAAAGTAGCACATGCATCCCAATCGGGATCCGCATTTACTATATTGTCTGGAATCTCATATGGCTTTATATCTGCACTTCCAGCCATGATTGGAATTGCAGCTTCCGCCCTTATTGCATATAAGATTTGCGAGCCCCTTGGGGACGGTTATGCACTATTTGGAATTTCGATGGCGGCGGTTGGCATGCTTTCAATCGTAGGAATGATTATAAGTAATGATGCCTACGGTCCTATTGTTGATAATGCAAGGGGTTTAGCAGAGATGGGGGGATTAGGGGATCAAACAATTGCAATTGCGGATGAATTGGATAGTGCAGGTAATACGGTGAAAGCAGTGACAAAGGGCTTTGCTATTAGTTCTGCTGGATTAACGGTAATATCTTTACTAGGAGCCTATATGTCGGAAGCAAATGACGCTTTAAGAATTGCAGGAAAACCTATTATTACCGGTTTTGATATAATGAACCCTACTGTCTTTTTTGGTATTTTGATAGGGGCAGCCATCCCTGCTGTTTTTTCTGCAATGTTAATATTGGGGGTTGACAAAAATGCCCAGCGGATGGTAACGGAAATAAGACGTCAGTTTCGTGATATTGTTGGACTGAAAGAAGGAAAATCAGGTGTAAAACCAGATTATGACAAATGTATAAATATTGCAACCGAAGGTGCATTAAAAGAACTTATACCTGCTGGTCTGATGGCAATTATAGCGACGCTGCTAGTAGGGTTTATAGGTGGGGTATTAGCAATTGGAGGTTTCCTACTCGGAAATATAGTAAGTGGTTTACTACTTGCTTTATTTATGTCAAATGCTGGTGGTTTATGGGATAATGCAAAAAAATATATAGAAGCGGGAAATGAAGGTGGAAAGGGATCACCAGCCCATAAAGCAGCGGTAACGGGAGATACAGTTGGAGATCCTTTTAAAGACACAGCGGGGCCTTCTATTAATACCCAAATTACAGTAGTATCTCTCGTAGCATCCCTTATGTCCTCACTATTTATTGCATTTTCCTTGTTTGGTTAATTATAAAAGTATTATATAAAAGAAATTGTAAAATACGAGGTTAATGGATAAAATAGAAACAGAATACGAAAGGTAAGAAGGTCATGAATGAAAAACAATATGAATTTGACGCAGTAATTAAGAAAGTACCAGATATTGATGGCGCCTATGTAGAAATACCATTTGATGTTAAGGCAGAATTTGGGAAAGGTCGTGTCAAAGTGCATGCAACTTTTGACAATCATCCCTATGATGGAAGTCTCGTGAGAATGAAAACCCCCTGTCATATTATCGGGCTACGTAAAGATATTCGTGCTGCCATTGGTAAGCAGGCGGGAGCTATGGTGCATGTAACCTTAAGAGAAAGAGAATAATAAAAAGAGGTTTCCACGTATCTGTTTTGGAGACCTCTCTTCTTATTAACATGGTGAATTATAATTTCTTGAATGCAAGGGCAATGCAATTTGGTCCTACATGGGTACCGATTACGCCACCAACTTGATATAATTTATAATTTTTTAGATTATATTTTGCTACAACTTCCATCATGAATTTTTCCCCGAATTCCTTATCCACAGTATAGCCAAAATATACAGGCCATTCTGGATCCAACGTACAGGTCCCCAATTCGTTCATTAACTTTCGCATACTAGAAATTCTTCCTTTTGACAATCCAACTTCAACTAGAATTTTATCTTTTAAAGCAATCATTGGCTTTATTTTTAAAAGTTCTCCTAGGTATGCCATGGCAGCTGGGATTCTACCACCCATTTTTAAATATTTCAATGTATCTAACATTCCGCAAACGTATAATTGGTCGCGAACATTAATTAATTCTTGCTCAATTTCAAAAATATTTTTCCCCGATTCTCTAAGGGATACGGCTTTTTCTACTAACATTCGTTGGGTAATAATCGCTTGTCTAGAGTCTACAATGTGAATCTTATCATATTCACATAAGTTTTTTGCAATAGTTGCGCTATTTATTGTTCCGGATAAACCGCTTGACAATGTAATAACTAAAACATCTTCCCCTTGTTCTTTGGCCAATTGGAACTCTTTTAAATAACATTCCGGTGAAGGTTGGCTCGTTGTGGGAAGCTTATCTGCTTTTTCTAAATGTTGAAAAAATAACTGGAAGTCTTCTTCCGATTCCTGTGGACAAATACCAAATTCAAAGGTTATCGTCAAAGGTACAATTTTTACGTTCATTGCTGCTGCTTCGTTTCGAGTAATATCAGATGCGGAATCGGTTATGATTATCATAGTTAATGCCCTTTCTATCTTATTGTCGACTATGTAGTGCTTTTGGCTATACAATATGTTTGATTATTATTAATATTTTATTCTATTTTCTTATAATGTCAACATTTATACGGAAAATTAACAAAAGGTTTCGCAATAGTTTATTGATTATTTATAGTTATGCCGGTATGTGCAAATAATTAAGAACATCTAGAGCCTGGTTTGAATATAATAGTAAGGACATAGAACTATGCTAAGGAGAGCATCTGGAAATGGAGAATTTTGTTAGTACGTCAATCGGGTTGCATTTGTTTTTTATGCGAATTATGAAGGAGCATGCATTATTTTTACAGGCAGGGTTTCAGGGGAAAGATGAAGAATTTATAAAGACAGCAGATACATTTCGGAAAAATTTTGAAGAATTATTAGAGGAATGTGTTGAACTAGGTGGAAGGGCAGTAAGTGATGGAATTATAGACTCCCACGAACTAGTAACGCCATTTACACTTAACGCAGAGAAAAAGACACAACAATTGACGGGAATCCCGATAAATAGTAAAATTACCTTGTCAGAGCAGCAGTTAAGAAATGAGTGCACGATTCATATAAATAGAGAATTGGTTATTAAAACAAGAATGTTAAATCAGAAGGCTTTACGCCTTTTAAATGGTCTTATTCAATTTAAAGAAAGAATTTTAAGCGAGGTCCGAGTATGTAGACTATTTACAGCAAACTACCCTCTTTTAATTGAGCATATTGTAAGGGAAGCAAAGTTGTATCAATCATTTTTAATAGAATTAATAAGAAGGGGAAGGATTTCTCCACAAAATATGAGGGATACGGAAATGTTTTGGAATCAGATTATGATGGAGCACGCATTCTTTATTCGAGGGTTGCTTGATCCAACAGAAGAAGCACTAATTGATACGGCAGACGATTTTTCTAAAGAATACAAAGAACTACTAAAAGTATCGAGGGATGTCAATGATTGTACATTGGAGGTATTAACACAAAAATCTTTAGAAACAACGCTTAGATACCGTGATTTTAAGGCTGCTGGAACGAAGGGGATTTCCGATTGCGATATTTCGTCAATCATTCTTCCACTGCTTGCAGACCATGTTTTACGTGAAGCCAATCATTATTTACGTTTGCTAGAAGTGTAGTGCAGATAATCTTCAAATCGTATAATAGTGATAAGGAATTTGCGGGGAATTCTAAAGATACGTTAGACGGTTACTCTGCCAATCGAATTTTAGGTAGGCAGAGTACAGTATTTTTCAGCTTGACTTTTAAGAAACTTATGGTATAATTCTACTAACTATCATAAAGTATAAAGAGGGATTAATTGTATGGACAGCGACGACAGTAGTCACACTGAACAGTTTCATAATTTATTTAATAAAATGAATGGGCGTAGTCTGCTATTTTTTAAAATAGTGGACTGCGCCTTTATGCGTGTGCAAATACATATGCGAATTTAGAAGATTATATATTTTGGTTACAATTTTAATTAATATAAATATAATACAAAAAAAGGAGAGAGTTTAACTTGAGTGACATTACCTCGCAACTATTTGTGCAGGCATTTCTAATTTTTCTGAATGCATTTTTTGCAATGACAGAAATTGCAGTGATTTCTTTAAGTCCTGCGAAACTAAGAAAGATGGCTGAAAGTAAAGACAAAACAGCTACAAAATTATTAAAGCTGGTGGAAGAACCAGCAGGTTTTTTATCAACGATACAAATCGGCATTACATTAGCAGGATTTTTAGGAAGTGCTTTTGCTGCGGATAGTTTTTCAGAATATCTTGTTACATGGATTTACGATGACATAGGGTTTACCGCCTTGTCAATCGGGACCCTGGATAAATTAGCGGTTATCGTAATTACATTAATTTTATCATACTTTACACTTGTATTTGGTGAATTGGTGCCAAAGCGTATAGCAATGCAAAAACCATTGCAGGTAGCAAAAATTTCTTGCAGAATTGTTTCTGGGATAGCAGTTGTTATGAAACCCGTTATATGGTTTTTATCGTTTTCAACAAACCTTATTCTTAAAATTTTACATATGAAAACAGACGCTGAAGAAGAAACTGTTACGGAAGAAGAAATCCGAATGATGGTAGATTTGGGAGAAGAAAGGGGTACAATAGACAGGGAAGAAAAGGAATGGATTGAAAATGTATTTGAGTTTGGTGATACAACGGCTAGGGATAGTATGACTCACGTATCGGAAGTGAAGCAATCGCCATTGATCAAAACAATGAGGAAATTTTACAGCTCATTAATGAGACTGGTTTGTCTCGATTCCTGTTTATAGAGGGATATTCATGATATCATTGGTATAGTAAATGTACGTGAATTCCTAATGAATTTGACGCAAGACCAACCAAAATCTTTAGAAACATTACTTCGACCGGCATATTTTGTTCCAGAGACGATTCGTTCAGCAGTGCTTTTTAAAGATATGCAAAGAAAGAAAATACATTTTGCTATTGTTGTAGATGAATATGGCGAAACTTGTGGCTTAATTACGATGGAAGATTTATTAGAAGAAATTGTAGGTAACATTTATGATGAATTTGATCCTCCAGAGCCGGTTGAAATTGAAAAATTAGAAGAAAATCTATGGCGAATATCTGGAAGTACGAGTATAGAGAAAGTAGCGGAAACCTTAGAAATTGAACTTCCCGACGATTTGGATTATGATACATTGGGAGGAATGGTATTTAGTTGTTTAAATACAATTCCAAAAGATGGAACGTCTCTAGATGTAGATATTTATGGCTTACATATCCATGTCGATGAGGTTAAGGGAAGACGTATTGAAGTAGCAAAAGTAAGTAAAAATTCAAGTACCGATGGTGAGTTTTGTGATACCGTAGCTATGGCGCTAGAAAAATAATAGAACTACAACCCGATTGTAAATTTCAATCGGGTTTTATATTTTTAATTGTTGAGAAGTAGAAGTTGACAAAATTTGGTATTTGTATTATGATATATTCATATAATTCATATTGAATTGGTATGAATTAAAGGGAAGTCGATTTTATAACATAAAAATAATTGGAGGAGGAATAAATTATGTCAAACATTAAGCAGAGTGTCTTGGATCTAGTAGGGAAAACACCATTGTTGGAGGTAAATAATTATAAAAAGGTAGAGGGAATTGATGGGGTTTCCTTACTTGTAAAATTGGAGTATTTAAATCCAGCAGGGTCTGTTAAGGACCGAATTGCATTAGCAATGATCGAAGATGCAGAAAAGGCTGGAAAGTTAAAACCAGGGGCAACAATTATTGAACCAACATCTGGAAATACTGGTATTGGCCTTGCTGCAGTTGCTGCGGCAAAAGGATATCGTGCCATCTTAACATTACCAGAAACAATGAGTGTGGAGAGAAGAAACTTATTAAAGGCATACGGTGCAGAGCTCGTTTTAACAGAAGGGGCGAAAGGTATGAAGGGGGCAATTGCAAAAGCAGAGGAGTTGGAAAAGGAAATTGAGGGAGCCGTTATATTAGGCCAGTTTGACAACCCTGCTAATCCTGCGATTCATAAGGCTACTACTGGTCCTGAAATCTGGAATGATACAGATGGAAAGGTAGATATCTTTATTGCTGGTGTTGGTACAGGCGGAACAATTACAGGTGTTGGAGAGTATTTAAA
>JBKTKK010000047.1:0-12031 GCA_047242405.1 Lachnospiraceae bacterium
TCAATATGAGAGTCCGCTTTACTTAAAGTTTTAGATGATCAAGAACGAACTGAAAGAAAAATAACAGCTACTATGTTAAGTGATTGTTTATGTATTAAGAAGCCGGCTGCTTCTCGTATGCTAAATGCGATGGAAGAAAAGGGTTATACAATGCGAGTCTATGAAAAAAAAGACCGTAGAAAAGTTTATATTGAATTGACAGAGTTGGGGCGCCAGGTTTTGCAAGAAGAACAAGATCATTATCGGGCTATTCTATCCGTTATGGTCAATCAAATGGGAGAAGAATTGATGGGGAAATGTTAAGGTCTGGGGAAAAGTTTTGTTCTGTACTGAATCCATTGAGATGAATGTGATGAAAACCCAGTGATATATTAACGTAAATGCGATGAAATTTATGGAAAGCTTTAAAAATTTTTTTGGGGTTGACAAATAGTCGAAGATAAATCAGTTGTGTCAACACATTTTCTACAATCAATCGTTTAAATAAAATCATAAATTCGCATCCACGAATCGCTGGTATTGGGAGCGGAGCTGGTAGTTTTAGGGTAAGCGCTTTAAAAGTACAAAAGAGATAGGTATAGTAATGAATCGCAATTTCATAAGCAAGGGAGCGGTAAGTAATATGCAACCGTTTTCCTTGCTTTTTTTTATAGTTTTGATGTAGGGAGATAGATAAAGAGGCAAACGGATGGGGATGGTTTTTTACATAATAATAAAATGACTTATTCATTAGGACGCGGACAACTTTATTTTCATAACTAACGAGCACGCTATCTTTATTTCTTGTCCATTTCATATGGTAATCCTTTCCGCATAAATCCACGTTGCATTTTTATCGTTACTAATAGTATAATACTATTGTTAATGAGATTTTATTCAATTTCATAAAAAAAAAATTACTAGAATGGAGTCGTTTTATTATTATTTTTCCTATAATAAATAATGAAATATACGAATATGAATGTTGTGCAACGAAAGTTGAAGCAAAGAAAAGCAGTAAAGAAAAGTTACTTGTTCAAAAGAAATTCAAGCGAAT
This sequence comes from Lachnospiraceae bacterium, assembly GCA_047242405.1. GTDB lineage: Bacteria > Bacillota > Clostridia > Lachnospirales > Lachnospiraceae > Fimimorpha. Next base: position 1,037 of record JBKTKK010000047.1, read on the forward strand.
TGTAGGCTGGAATTATATATGTTGTAATTGTAAAAATCATAAGTAAATAGCATTTTGTCTGGATTCGACCAGTAAAGGATTGAAAATGAAGAGAAAAATAAAGGTCTATCTCATTGCGCTCATCGTTATAAGTGTGGTGTTTCTGTTGTTTTTTTTCAAAGGTTTTATAGGTTCAAAGAACTTTGATCAGCTTGGTGAATATGATATACGAGAGAGCAAAAAATGGGAGGTCATGTCCTTGGATCAGTCAAAAGAAATAAGTATAGACGATACGGAACAAAAATCCAAACCGCAGGCAATGGATTCTCAAGTGGACAATCCAACGGAGCGTCTAAATTCAGACGAAAAGGAAGAAAATATTAAGGAAGAAGAGTACCAAGAGGAAAGTGAAAAAGAAAAAAGTTACGCGGAACATACGATTGATAGAATCAATGAAAAGACTAGGGCCGACGAACGGTCTGGAGTTAAGGACTTAAGCAAGATAACCCATGTAGCGTTTGAAGCGTTGGTTCAATTAATAGAATCTTATCAACTACCAGGTCAACCGTATTTAAATGGAGTGCCGATTACAGAGGAAGATAGGCAACGTTTGTATGCTTCTAGAAATTTAGATGGTATCCCAGGGAAGGTTGAAATTCGATATGGGATCATCACGAGAAATGCAGCGGTCCGTTCTTTCCGACACGAGAGAAAATATCAAAATATAGTCTACAAGAAGATTTCGATTATTTTCAAGAGTCAATGTTTTTAATTGGCGAGCCAGTACTTGTTTATCATAATTCTGCCAATGGTGAATTTTCTTTTGTACAGGGAAGTAATTATTATGGATGGGTACAAAAGGATAGCATTGGGCTTTGTACAAAAGAAGACCAGGAGAAGTGGATAAACGAGAGTTCCTTTATTTTATTTACCAATGAAACATATATTGATGGATTTCGTATTAGAATGGGAACGAGGCTTCCTATTATAAAGGAAAAAAATAGTCACTACATCGCTAATTTCCCCCTTCAACAAAATCATCAACTTGTTTTAAAGCCGGTTATCATTGGCAAATCAAATGAAGTAAATAAAGGGTATTTAGATTATACAGAAGAAAATATAAAACAGTTAGCAGCGAGATTACTAGGTATGCCTTATGGCTGGGGAGATACCGACGAAGATATGGATTGTTCCTCTACAATCGGTGCTATTTTTAGGTGTTTTGGTATTATACTTCCAAGAAACACATCTTCTCTTCCATACACAGGTGGTACGGTTACGGATGTTTCAGGGTTTCGTGAGGAAGAAAAACGAAATATTTTATTGCAGCAGAAGGTTGGTAGTATATTTATCATGCCTGGCCACGTCGTAATGTATATGGGAGAAATAGATGGGATGCCAATGATTTTTCATAACTTTACAAAATATAGTAAAGATGGAAGTGAATTACTATGGGAATACCATGCTGACATAACAGCGCTGGATATTTTTGGTGGAAGCGGTTTAAGCTACCCTTCTCTAATTCAGTTCATCTTAAATTTTAGATAAAAAAATACGAGTTTAAATTGCCTATTAAAAAAGAATGAGCTTTCACTTAGCGAAAACTCATTCTTTTAATTATTCTACGTCCCACTTTTTAATAAATACAACACCTAGTGCATCTGGACCAGTGTGGGTACCAATTGTAACCCCAATAGGGAATAATGGATATTCAATTTTACGCTCGATTAATTCTTCAAGCATCCTTTGTAACTGTTGTGTTTCTTCTACACATGTTCCAGTTGCCAGACAGAAATCATAATGATCAAATTTTTCTCCGATGCTTTCAAAATATTCCCGTGTCATAGAAATTACACGTTCTAATGATTTCTTTCTTCCTCGTACCGTTCCTTTTGGAAACAATTCACCATTTTCTAATACAATCATTGGTTTAAGATTTAATATGGTACCAGCTAGGGAGGCGGCTTTTCCTACACGGCCACCCTTTTGTAAATATTCGAGTGTTCCAACGGTAAACATGATTCGAGAGGTTAAACGAAGCTGTTCCAGCTGAATGACTGTTTCTTCTAATGTTAAACCAGCCTCCATCATCTTAGCTGCTTGCATAAGGGTAAGGCCTTGTCCAGCAGTTGCTTGGTAGGAATCTAAAATATAGATATTTGCGTTTGGAAAATCTTCTAAAAGAATATCCTTTGCTGTTCGGGCCGACTGATAAGAACCGCTAAACTTTTTACTTAAATTTAGACAAAGGATATCCAGGCCCTGTTTTAAATATGGCGTAAATGTATCGATATAGTCCTGAACAGACGGAAGCGATGTTTTTGGAAACACTTTTTCAGTCGTTAAGCGGCTATAAAATTTTTCAAGGGAAATTTCTTCGATCTCTTTTTCATATATTGTTTCATCGAATGATACATAAAACGGTATCGTATGAATTTGATACTTTTCTAATAATTCTCTTGGTGTATCACAGGAGGAATCACTAATTAATTGAAATTTTCTCATGTTTAAAATGCAACCTTTCATAATTGGTACTTTGTATTTGTGTATTTCCTATCCATACAACAAATAGTATAGTTTTCTTAGTATAGTTTTCTAATAAATAAAAGTATAACATAAACTTATTGAAATGAATAGGCTTTTTCGAAGGAAGAAAAGAAATTAAATTTTACTTGATTTTTCTAAAAACCTATTGTATGCTAAAAACAGAAGCTGTGTGACTGGCGGAAGTAGGAGCACCTACAGGGAGCACAGCAAAATTTGTAGCCGACCGCCTGGGCCACCTTGAGGGGTAGTCCAGGTGTTTTTTTATGCAAAGGAGAGATACAAATGCGAGCATTAATTAGTGTTTCCGACAAAACAGGAATTGTTGAATTAGCAAAAGAATTAGTACAATTAGGGGTAGAGATAATCTCAACGGGTGGAACCTATCACAAATTGAAGGCAGAAGGAGTACCGGCAATAGAAATTTCGGAATTAACAGGATTTCCAGAATGTTTAGACGGACGTGTGAAAACACTTCATCCGGTTGTTCATGCAGGCTTATTGGCGATGCGTTCAAAACCTGAACATATGAAACAATTGGAAGATTTAAATATTGAAACAATCGATATGGTTATTGTAAATCTTTATCCTTTTAAAGCAACGATCATGAAAGAAGGCGTTACAAGGGAAGAAGCGGTCGAAAATATTGATATCGGTGGACCAACGATGTTAAGAAGTGCGGCGAAGAACTATCAAGATGTAGCGGTAGTAGTGGATCCTTCCGATTATAGTAAAGTGATAGAAGAAATGAAAGTAAACGGGAAAGTAAGTTTGGACACAAAATTCTACTTAATGCAAAAGGTATTTATGCATACTTCCAATTACGATACGATGATTGCTGATTATTTAAAGAAGGAAAGAAAGGATCATTCTTTCCCAGAAACATTGACAATGACTTTTGAAAAGGTACAAGATATGCGCTATGGGGAAAACCCTCACCAGGCGGCTGCGTTCTATCGTGAAGTCGGTAAAAAAGAAGGCTCTTTGGTGGATGCTGTTCAATTAAACGGTAAGGAATTATCTTTTAACAACATTAATGATACAAATGGGGCGTTAGAATTGTTAAAAGAATTTACGGAACCTACGGTAGTTGCATGCAAGCATGGAAATCCATGTGGCGTCGGCAGCGGGGATACAATTTTGGAGGCTTGGCATAAAGCTTATGAGGCAGATAAGGTTTCTATTTTCGGTGGTATTGTTGTTTTGAATCGTACGGTAACAACTGCTCTGGCAGAGGAAATGAAGAAAATTTTCTTAGAAGTGATTGTTGCACCTGATTACGAACCAGAAGCGTTATCAATCCTTCAGACAAAGAAAAATGTACGTGTATTAAAATTAGCAGATATTTCAACCCCACAAAGTCCAAACGCTTATGATATGAAAAAAGTAAATGGGGGACTTATTGTCCAGACCATTGATAGCAAGTTATTAGAAGGAGATGTACAAGTCGTAACGAAGGTTGCCCCAACACAGGAACAGATGGATGATTTATTGTTTGCTTGGAAGATGGTTAAATATGTAAAATCAAATGGGATTGCAGTTGCTAAAAAGAAACAATCCGTTGGTATTGGACCAGGACAGGTCAATCGTATTTGGGCCGTGCAGCAATGTTTTGATCATGCGGAAGAACTAATTTCAAAAGAGGCAACAAGAGGTGCCGTATTAGCATCCGATGCATTCTTCCCATTTGCCGACTGTGTAGAAGCAGCGCATAAAGCGGGTATTACAGCGATTATTCAACCAGGAGGATCCGTTCGTGATCAAGAATCCATTGATAAGTGCAATGAATATGGAATTGCAATGGTATTTACTGGTATGCGTCATTTTAGACATTAATTTGTAACTTTAAAATTAGAAATTAATCCGTATTGGCTCAACCTAAAATATTTTAAAACAAGTGATATGGCTGCCCAGATTTCAAACTGGGTAGCCATATTTTTATAGCTGGAACATAAAAGTACAATTCATGTAGAAAATAATCGTATCTTGGCTTGAAAATAGTAATATATTTGTCTATAATAAAATCCATTAAAAAGTCAAATAAATTACATACAAACTAGATTGGAGTATGACATGAAAAAGATATTACTAATTGGAACAGGTGGGACGATTGCATCAAAGAAGACGACTACGGGCTTAACACCAGCGATGCTTTCTGATGAAATTTTAGAATATGTTCCTTCCATTAAACAACTATGTGAAGTGAAAACAGAGCAAATTTTTAATATAGATAGTACCAATATGACCACGATGCATTGGATAAGGATTGCAGAACATGTGAGAGACAATTACGATTTCTATGATGGATTCGTTATTTTGCACGGTACGGATACAATGGCATATACAGCGGCGGCACTTTCCTATTTAATTCAAGGTTCAAAAAAACCTGTTGTATTGACCGGTTCACAAAAACCCATCGATGTGGACATTTCAGATGCGAAGGTAAATCTCATGGATAGCTTCCTATATGCATGTGATGAAAATTCCCACGGAGTATCAATTATTTTTGGCGGACAGGCTATCGCAGGTACGAGAGCAAGAAAAACACGTACAAAAAGTTACAATGCATTTTCTAGTATAGACTTTCCAGCTAAGGCTGTAATTCAGGACAAAAAACTAATTCGCTATATTACAAATGATTTCTATTTGGAGAAACCGGAGTTTTATACGAAATTAAATACGAAAGTTTTTGTGCTAAAGCTGATACCTGGTATTGATTCGCATATTTTTGCGTATTTAAAGGAACATTATAATGTTATCGTTATTGAAAGTTTTGGCGTAGGAGGATTGCCGATGTATGATAATGATGTTTTTGCCGATGCGTTAGAAGATTGGGTGAAAAGTGGAAAAACGATTATTATGACGACACAGGTTCCTCATGAAGGAAGTGATATGGCCACATATCGCGTTGGATTTAAGATAAAAGAAAAGTGCGAACTTATAGAAGCCTACAATATGACACTGGAGGCCGTTGTAACAAAAGTTATGTGGATTTTAGGCCAGACAGACAACCAGGATGAAATACGTAAAATGTTCTATGAGCCTGTAAACTATGACATTTTCATATAACCAAGTAGCGAAGAGAAAAGGTATAAGGGTTGGAGGGTATTATGGAGTTTACTTTTGCAAATAAATGGAACCATTTTGAGGATGGTATCTTTGCCATTTTGGATGAAAAGAAGAATGAGTTAATGAAAAAGGGGAAAGAAGTCTTTAACTTATCCGTAGGAACACCGGATTTTAAACCAGATAGGCATATAATTGAGGCATTACAGGCTGCTGCAGGAGACCCTGAAAATTATAAGTATGCTTTAAAAGATCTGCCCGAATTGATAGAGGCAGTCGTTCGTTATTACGAGAAAAGATTTGCGGTATCTCTTATGAAAGATGAAATTATGGCACTTTATGGAACACAGGAAGGGATTGCCCATATCGGTCTATCGCTTTGTAATCAAAATGATATTGTTTTAGTTCCAAATCCAGGTTATCCGATTTTTGAAATTGGTCCATTATTAGCAGGTGCCAATATTTATTGTTACGAGTTGATAGAAGAGCAGGGGTATTTGCCACAGTTTGATCAAATACCCGAAGAAATTGCTCTAAAGGCGAAATTTATGATTGTATCCTATCCGTTAAATCCCGTATGCACCACTGCACCAGACTCTTTCTATAACGAATTAATTGCATTTGCAAAAAAATACAATATAATTATTCTTCATGATAATGCGTATGCAGATATTATATTTGACGGACGTATCGGTAAATCCTTCTTATCTTTTGAAGGTGCAAAGGAGGTGGGAGTTGAGTTTTATTCCCTATCGAAAACCTTTAATATGACTGGCTGCCGTATTTCTTTTATTGTAGGGAATAAAGAAATCATAAGTCATTTTAAAACCTTGCGTTCTCAAATTGATTATGGTATTTTTTTACCGGTCCAATATGCAGCAATTGCCGCATTGTTAGGATCCAACGAAAGTGTTAAAAAAATTGTCAAGAGTATGAAAGGCGAAGAAATGCATTATGCAATGGTTTAAATGCAATCGGTTGGCCAGTAAAGTTAAGTGAAGGTAGTATGTTTGTATGGGCCAAACTTCCAAGCGGGTTTCAGTCCTCGAAAGATTTTTGCATGGAATTAATGGAAAAAACAGGTGTCATCGGAACGCCAGGAATTGCCTTTGGTTCATTGGGAGAAGGCTATATTCGTTTTGCACTAACCTTACCAGTAACAAAAATAGAGAAGGCTGTAAAGATAATGAAAGAAAGTGGTATTTTCAAGAATTAAAATATCGGATATAACTCGAAAGAATAAAGGTAACTGTACATGCATAAAAATACAGATGGAACGTTTTTTTCGATGCTTATGTCAGTTGATCGGAAGAAAAAATTTGATTTTATAAGATAGTTATGTATTTTTATAATTGCACGATACAATTTAGTGTGCTAAAATATAAACGGTCTATTCGCTTTATTGATAGAAAATTTATTAGGAACACCTAATTGAAAGACAAAATTATTGATAAATGGAAGGAGATGGAAAGATGAGTGAAGGATATTTTTCTCAGATAACACCTAAAATTGAGGAATTGACCGAGATTTGTACAAGAAATGGTAAAATTGATTCTGCCCTTTATTCAAAGTATGAAGTAAAGAGGGGGCTAAGAGATATCAGTGGCCGTGGAGTACTTGCAGGTTTAACCGAGATTGCGGACGTTCATGCTTACAATATGGTCGATGGTCAAATGGTACCATGTGAAGGTAAGCTTTTTTACAGAGGTTATGACGTTGAAGATATCGTAAATGGTTTTGCAGCGGATAAGGATTTTGGCTATGAAGAAATTACCTACTTATTAATGTTCGGAGAGCTTCCAACAAAAAAGCAACAGGATGAATTTATCGATTTACTCGGATCCTATCGAAGCCTTCCGCCAAGTTTTGTACGTGATGTAATTATGAAAGCGCCTAGTAAAGATATTATGAATGCTTTAGCACGAAGTGTATTAATGCTATATTCTTATGATGACAAAGCAGATGATGTATCCATTCCAAATGTTATTCGACAGTCGTTACAACTTATTGCACAATTCCCTCTTTTAGCTGTTTATAGTTATCAAGCATATCGTCATTATTTTCAAGATAAGAGCCTAATTATACATAGTCCAGATCCTAGGCTTTCTACCGCTGAAAATATCTTAAGATTATTAAGACCAAACAAAAAGTATACAAAATTAGAAGCAAAAATATTGGATATCGCCCTTGTTTTACATGCAGAGCACGGCGGTGGTAATAATTCAACCTTTACGACACATGTTGTTACCTCTTCAGGAACCGATACCTATTCGAGTGTTGTGGCCTCTTTAGGTTCGCTGAAAGGGCCAAAACATGGTGGAGCCAATATTAAAGTAATGCAAATGTTTGATGATTTAAAGGATAACGTTACAAACTGGGAAGATGAGTCTGCCTTAACGGAATATTTAGCTAAATTATTAAACAAGCAAGCCTTTGATAAAGCCGGTTTAATTTATGGAATGGGGCATGCAGTATACTCGATTTCGGATCCGAGAGCACAAATTTTTAAAGGATTTGTTGAAGCATTATCAAAGGAAAAGGGATGCGAAGAGGAATTTGCCCTCTACCAAAATGTAGAACGAATTTCTGCTGAATTGATTAAGGGCGGAAGAAAAATATATAAAGGTGTAAGTGCCAATGTAGACTTTTATAGCGGTTTTGTCTATAAGATGCTCGGTTTACCAATGGAGTTATTTACACCAATCTTTGCAATCGCCCGTATATCCGGATGGAGCGCGCACCGAATTGAAGAATTAGTAAATGCAGGTAAGATTATTAGACCAGCTTATAAAAATATACTTCCAAGAAGACCATACTTAGGTTTGGAAGATCGTTAAACATATGATAGGAAAACAGCAGGTTGATAATACCCTGCTGTTTTTCTATCATATGAAATTTCTACGATACAAGAAGCCACCGGCTAGGTTCTATTATAAGCGAAAGTCGTTTTGCATATTTGATAATTTTTTACCAATGACAGAAGAAAGAATTTCTGCTATAGTTATATATTGAAATAAAAAAGAAATGGAGATAGTTATGAGCATTCGACTAGTTGGACTCGATTTAGATGGCACTGTATTTAATGATAAGAAGCAGATAACAGAACGTACAAAGAATGCAATAAAAGATGCAATAAAAAAAGGGATTATTGTAATGCCGGCGACGGGCAGACCAAGAGTTGGACTACCAGACGAGTTTTTAAGTATCGATGGCGTTCGCTATGCGCTTATTTGTAATGGTGCATCCATTATTGATTTATCGAATGGGAAGCCGATTTACCGAAATTGCATGGAGCATGCTTTGACTTTGAAAGTATTAAAGGAAATTGGTACGGTTGAAGGTTCCGTTGAATTATATATAAATGGAGAGGCTTATTCTTCCAAGGAAAGTATGGCACAATTGGAACGTTTTGTACCATCTCCATTCATCCGTCAATACGTTCGAGATACACGAATTGTTGTGGATGATTTAATTGAATTTTATAAAAACTGTAAAAATGAGACAGAGAAAATTAATTTAAGCTTTGGGTCAATAGAAATTAAGGAACAGGTACTAGAACGTTTATCCCATGTGGAAGGCATTGTCTGCACCAGCGGGCTTGTTACGAATATTGAAATAAACAAAAGTGGGGCGGATAAAGGACAGGCATTGTTGGATTTTGGAAAAAGTTTAGGCATCGGAAAAGAAGAAATTATGGCTTGTGGTGATAGCAGCAATGACCTGGAAATGATTAAAAAAGTTGGTATTGGCGTTGCAATGGCCAATGCTGATCCTGCAGTGATTCAGGCAGCTGACCGTATCACTTTATCAAATGAAGAAGACGGCGTTGCATTCGCGTTAGAGCATTTTATTTAAAAATCATATGTGAAAAATCGTGTAGAAATGAGGATGAACATGAAAGAGATTATTATTGAAGGCAAATTAATCGATAGTAAGGAGACATTATTTCAACAGATTGATGAGAGATTCGGTTTCCCTACATACCCTCATACCGCCGAAGGGTTGTATTCTATTTTTCTATTGGTCGATGAAGAAATAGAAGTTACGATACAAAATTTAGAGTTAATTGAACAAGCAGTAGGAGCAGAATTTTCTGAATTATTTTTAGCAGCCATTGGTCAGGCGGCAGAAGATAATGAGAAACTTACTTTTTTATTAGAAGAATGTCTCTATATCGATCCCTTGGAACTTGAGTCAAATTTATAGGACTTGACAATGATATTTTTATACGATAAGATAAAAGTTAGTTTATGAATGGAGGGAAATGAGAGGATGATTCTTTGCTAATTTCTATTTGAAATTAAAATATGTAAAAGGGATAGCAACAAAATAAAGTTGCTTATTTTGCATACGAGCAAGAATTCATTCAATGTAATTTTCCTAAAATAGTTAACCAAAGCAGGGATGTAGGAACCTACTTGTTTTGGTAGAGTACGTTAATGGAAAGGTCACAGGAATGTTATTCTGTGACCTTTTTTATCGTTGTTTTATTGAACGTATAAACTTGTTTCGTATGTTTATCCCAAATTATTAGGAGGGATATGGATGGCTCAAATAAAGGTAAGTGATTTAACCTTTTGTTATGAAGGTAGCTATGATAATATTTTTGAACATGTAAGTTTCATCATTGACACAGATTGGAGATTGGGGTTTATCGGCAGAAATGGAAGGGGGAAAACTACCTTTTTAAATCTTTTACTTGGAAAGTATGGGTACAAAGGGGAAATTAACACGCCTGTAACCTTTGATTATTTCCCCTTTATGGTTGAAGATGAAACGGTATGTACCCTAACGGTTATAAAGCAAATTATTGCGCCGTTTGCCCAATGGGAAAGGGAGATGGCAGCATGTTTAGCAGATGGTTCAAAAGAAGCCCTTGAAGGGTATGGAAATTTACTTGATTTGTATGAGAAGCATGATGGATATCAAATAGAGGAGTTAATACAAAAGGAAGCGGCAAAATTAGCAGTGCCGATCGACACACTTACACGCCCCTTTTCTACATTAAGTTTTGGGGAACGTACAAAATTAATGCTTAGTGGGTTATTCTTAAAGAAAAATAATTTTCTTCTTATTGATGAACCAACGAATCATCTAGATGTGGAAGGAAGGAATAACCTTGCAGAATATTTGAGTACAAAAAAAGGGTTTCTTTTAGTTTCTCATGACCGTGCTTTTTTAGATCGCTGCATCAATCATGTACTATCGATTAATAAGACAAATATAGAGGTTCAAAAAGGGAATTATTCTTCCTGGCAATTAAATAAGGATATGCAAGATACAAATGAAATAGAGAGAAATAAAAAATTAAAAAAGGATATTCTTAGACTGGAAGAGTCGGTAAAAAAAACAGTGGGGTGGTCTGATAAAGTCGAACGTTCAAAAATTGGCTGTGGGGTTGCTGAC
>JBKTKK010000048.1:0-11979 GCA_047242405.1 Lachnospiraceae bacterium
CTCCAAGAATTTCTCTTGTCCAATCATAAAGAGCACAATTCGTACACACAATACTAAGACGATCTCCCTCTCCCTTAGCAGTCTCTCCTTGGTTTTCGTTATTTGATACGGAACAGCCGTAGAGTAGACTTATCGATAGGAAAAGGGTTACATATTTCAATATTTTTTTCATTATTCTATATACCTCCAATTATTTGTTTCGGATGATATAACGCTCAATTCAATAGCAAGACCTTTAATGTAATAAGTGTCTGACATGGATGATAAGTTGGATTTGTATTCGTATGATTACAAATATACCATTTTCCACCGCATGCAACGAATGTGCCAACAAATAAAACCAATAGCAATTTTTGTAGTCGACGCATGTTTCCTTCTATTTGCATACAAACAGAACAATTTTCATGAATACAGTTATGGCCCGCATTCCTTAATATAAACAAGGAGGAAAGAAGTGGAATGATCAGCAGCAAACCACTTAATAGAACGATAATTACTTTTTTCTTTTTACTCATTCATTCTTCCTTTCTCTCGTTGGTTAGTTTTAGCTAACCTTTATAGGATAACACACTTTGCCCATTCGGTCAATTTTTATTAATTAAAACTAGAAAAAAGAGCACACAGCCTACCTTACGTAATACTGTTTACTCTTTTCCTTTTATATATTATGGTTTGCTTGTATCAGCTCTAATTCCTTTTCAATGGGTACCAAATGCTTTTCGTACCCATCGATTTTTCTATTTAATCGGTCCAACGTTTTTTGCATTTCTTCGATTCTCGCTTCTAACTGTTTCCTCTGCTCAATTAATATATGCTTCCTATCCTCTCTCGTTTTATCACCTTGTTGAAATAAGGACACATATTCAACCAATGCCTCTACTTGGATCCCCGAAGCTCTCATACACTTTATAAATTCAACCCAACCACAATCTTCTTCTGTATAATTCCGAATCCCCCCTGGGGTACGGGTAACGGTTGGTATTAAACCTATTCGTTCATAATAGCGCAGCGTATCCGACGACATCTCAAATTTTTTACTTACTTCTGCAATTGTCATAACTTCATCCCCGCTTAATTGTTTTCATCCAGGAACAAGTTCACTCCTTTTTCGAAACGTTGTAAGCCATCTAGTAACCGCTCTGCTGGACATGCTATATTCATTCGAAGAAATCCATTCCCATTTCCTTTATAAACGGAACCGGCAGTAAGATAAAGTCCCGTTTCCCTTCGAATAAATTGACAAAACTCATCGGAATCTTTTGTGATTTTGTTGCAATCGATCCATAATAAGTAGGTAGCCTTTCCCGGTACAACAGAAATGTTTGGTAATTTTTCCTGGAAAAATTCAATAACCATTTTTTTATTCTTCTCAATATAGGAACATAATTCCTTTAACCACGGCTCACCATAGGTGAAGGCAGCAATTGTTGCCTCAATTGCAAATGCATTTGGCTCAGCAACTTCATCGGTATTTAGGCCACGATTCACCTTATTTCGTATATATGATTTGGTATAAAACTGGCCGTTTGCAATCCTGCCATATTGAAGGTTTTCGTCGGTGCAATGCAAGTAATGCTATTATTGGCACATTTCTCGGATACCGATGCAAAAGGCGTATAGGAAAAAGAAGGACTTGTTAAATCACAATGAATTTCATCGGAAACTACAAGAACCTGATGCTTATAACAAAGTTCTCCAATCCTTTCTAATGTTTCTTTGTCCCAAATTTTCCCGATTGGATTGTGTGGATTGCATAAAATCATTAATGTTGTTTGCGGATTAGCCAATTTGTGTTCTAAGTCATCAAAGTCGATGGTGTATTCGTATCCATCATATAAGAGTTCGTTGGACAAAATGTTTCTTCCATTATTAATGATTGAATTAAAAAAAGTATTGTAAACCGGTGTTTGTACTAATACATTTTCCCCTACCGTTGTCATTTTACGTACGATTGAAGATAGCGCTGCTATTACACCGGTACAAAAGATAATCCAATCTTTCTCTATCTCAAATTGATGACGACGCTTCCACCAGGCACTTATGCTTTCATAATATTCATCTGGAATCGATGTATATCCGTATATCCCCTTGGCAACTTTCTGTTGAATGGCTGCAGTAATCTCTGGGGTTGTAACAAAATCCATATCTGCCACCCACATCGGTAATTCATTTTCCGCCACATTCCATTTTAGTGAGTTTGTATTTCTTCTATCCGTTAAAGCATCAAAATTATATTTCATTCCCCGACTCCTCCAAAATTATTTTTGTATCACTCGAATTAATTTTCGTATCATCCATGATTAAATCACCAATCTTTTGGGCTTTAATCCTTCCTTTGGCTGGATTCATAACACTATCAACCGTTGAATTGATTTCTACATCAACCGTCGAATACTCAAAAGCTAACGTCGTATTGATTAGTTTGCAGTTTTTCATTACTAAGTTTTCCATATAACATAATCCTTGCAAACTATCAATCACGCAATTCACAAAGGTGATATTTTTTGAATTCCACCCCAGATATTCTCCTATAATGAGGGAATCATAGACAACCACATTTTCACAGTTCCAAAACGCATCTTTCGAAAGCATTTTGGCATTATGTATTTCAATATTTTTTGCTCCATCAAATGCATAGTTTCCTGTGAGGTTAAACCCATTTGCCACTATGTTTTCACTATTCATGCCAAAATAGTTGCCGTTGGCAGTTATATCATTTAATTCGATATCCGAACAGTTCCATAATGTTTCACTTGCCATGGGCATCGTCACATGACTTAGCTTTATATTTTTTGATCTCCGAAATGTTTTTGGAGCTTCTATCGTACTATTTGATACTTCGATATTGTAGGTATACCATATGCCAGAGCGAGCGGTCTCCAGCAATGTCGAATTTTCAACTTTAATGTTCTTGCAATACCACAGCGGGTATTTCCACTTAAACAAAGTATTATCAATCTGAATATCACGACTTTCTTTTAAAGGTGATTCTCCATCTGCAAATGTGCAATAAGATAAATTCAAGTCATAACTCTGAAACAATGCTCTTTCCCCTATGAATCGTTGCTGTACTACTTTTTTCATTTTCTACCTCTTTTCTCAAATCATTGAAAAAAATCTTTTGTATATTGATATAAGATGCTTTTTCAATTTTTTACTTTAATTACCATTCTAGCACTTGGAGTTTACTCCAAGTCAAGCAAAGACTCTAATTTAAGAAAAGAGGCATATAATTTCTTTTTATTCAACTTCATCCGCAAGTTGCAAACGAAACCAAAATTCTACCCCGTTGTCAATATTTCTAACACCACATGGTTGATGGAAGGAATCCATGATTGCTTTTACAATTGATAAACCAATTCCACTTCCACCATATTCCCTCGTTCTTGCCTTGTCCACTTTATAAAACTTAATCCACACTTTATCTAAATCCGCATCCGGTATCGGCATGCCGGTATTGTGTACTGCAACATACACCTGATTTCCTTCTACCCTCGCCCGTATACGAATTCTTTTTTCAAAATTTAGGTGATTTAAAGCATTGCTTAAGTAGTTTGTCACAACCTCCTCTACTTTAAATTCGTCTCCTAATACATAGAGTGGTCCGTTAATTAACAACTCCACCTTAGCCTCTTTTTGTGCTATCATAATTGCTGCATTATTGACAACAGACTGTATTAGTTCTACAAGATCAAATTTTTCCATTAACACTTCTTCTCGCCCAAACTCAATTTGATTTAAAGTTAATAATTTACGAACCATTTTATTCATCTTGTCCGCTTCGTCCATGATAACTTCGCAATAAAAATCTCTGCTCTCTTCATCGTCATTGACCGATTCCTTAAGGCCTTCGGCGTAACCTTGAATAAGAGCAATCGGTGTCTTTAGTTCATGGGAAACATTTGATAGAAATTCTTTTCTCATTTCATCAATTTGAATTTTTTCTTCAATATCTTTTTTTAATTGTGTGTTGGCGCTTTTCAATTCAGAAATTGTAGCTTCCAACCTTAAAGCAAGGTTATTGACGTTATTTCCTAATATCCCAATCTCATTTTGCTCTTTACCTGTATACCTTGCCTCAAAGTCAAGATTTGAAATACGCCTCGATATTTCTGATAGTACAAGGATTGGTTTCGTAATTTGTCTTGTAGCAATAAAGATTGCAATGGCAGAAAGAACCATACATAAAATCCCAATATAAATCAAAAATTGATTTGCGATAATTACACTTTCTTTAATCGATTCTAACGGCGTCGATAGTATAAAAGCATAACCTTGGTCCAAATATCCCCAGCAGTCCATATAATCAGACTTCATGCTATTATCAAAATATTTCGTAATCTTATAATTGCCTCCATCATATATGACAGAAATATTTTGCATTCCACCTGTTATTACATAGCTGCGTAATTTCTTAATAATAACTTCTTGGTTTGTGGCTATGCTCATTTGATTGCTCCAACCTGGATCGGTGCAATAGATGTTGACATTGTATCGCTCTCCTAATCGTAAAACTTGTAGATTAAGGTCCGAAGAGGATAAATCGCCATGACTTTGGGTAACAAGATATTGCAATTGGTTCTCTACATTTAATAGTGCATCTTTCTTCTTCATAATATAGAAATCTTCTAAGAAAAAGTTATTAATACACCAGCATGCAACTAGTGTAAGCGCCATTAAGCCTACAAAGATGCTCGTTACTTTTATCCGAATGGAATGTCTCATAATTTAATTACCTCAAACTTATATCCCATACCCCAAATGGTTTTAATGTAGTCTCCCTTTTCTCCCATTTTACTTCTTAATTTTTTCACATGGGTATCTATCGTTCTTGCATCTCCGAAATAGTCATAGTTCCAAACATTATTTAATATTTTCTCCCGGGATAAAGCAAGTCCTTCATTTTCAACAAAATACGTTAATAACTCAAACTCTTTATAACTTAAATCAATAACCTTTCCTTCGACGGAAACCATATGGGCTGCTTTATTTAATACAATTCCGCCTACTTCTAACACATCGCTATGAAGCGTATTGGTTCTTCTTAATATTGCTTCCACGCGAGCCACTAATATTTTAGGACTAAAGGGTTTTGAAATATATTCATCCACTCCTAAATCAAATCCTTGAAGTTCGTCTCTTTCTTCTCCCTTGGCTGTAAGCATAATAATTGGTACTTTGGAATGTTCGCGAATCGTTCGTACCACCTGCCATCCATCCATCTTAGGCATCATAACATCCAATAAGATTAATGCAATCTCTTTCTCTTGAAAAAAAACATCTACAGCCTTCTCTCCATCCTCTGCTTCTATTACTTCAAAATCTTTCCTTACAAGAAAGTCACGCACTAGTTTTCTCATTCTGCTCTCATCATCAACCACTAGTATTTTTAACTTATCCATACCTCATCCTCCATTGAATTTAAAATCAAAATTGGCGTAACATAAATTCTCTTATGAATGAAAAAGAGCGCTATGCCAATCTGGCATGCGCTCTATACCTACATGCCTTTCTGATTCGTTATGTATTAGTTTATTTTTCTAATATACAACTATAACAGAAAATTATGTAGAGTTTGTGACCAAGTTTTTATTACTTTAAGTCTTTATTCGCTACTGCATCCATATCATCAAAATCCTGGTTTTCCCCAACCATACCCCATATAAAGGTGTATGCCTGTGAACCGGAACCGGAATGAATTGACCAACTTGGTGAAATAACTGCTTCTTCATTTCTCACAACAATGTGGCGTGTTTCCTGTGGTTCTCCCATGTAGTGCATAACAAATGCATCTTCAGGAATATCAAAGTATAAATATACTTCCATTCTTCTATCATGTGTATGACAAGGCATTGTATTCCATACGCTACCTGGCTTTAAGGATGTCATACCCATTTCTAACTGACAGCTTTCTACCTGACCTGGAAGTATATATTTGCAAATTGTTCTGTGGTTAGACTGTTCTAAGCTTCCAAGTTCAACTTTAATACAGTTTTCAGGTTTGATTAAAACAGTAGGATAAGTCATATGTGCAGGTGCACTATTTAAATAAAATTTGGCAGGATTTTTTGGATCTACACTTGCAAACGAAATGTCTTTTGATCCCATTCCTATGTACATACCATCTTTTGTTTCTAATTCATAAGCCGTACCATCAACGGTGATTGTACCTTTTCCCCCGATATTGATTACACCTAATTCTCTTCTTTCGCAGAAATATGCAGCTCTTAATTCATCGCCAGCCGTTAATACAAGTGGCTTGTCTGTAGGTGTTGCTGCACCTGTGATAATACGGTCGATATGGCTGTAGATTAAACGGATCTCGTTTGGTACAAAAAGATTTTGAATTAAAAATTCTTCTCTTAAACGATCCGTAGTATAATGTTTCACGTCTCTTGGACTTACAGCAGTTCTTAATTCCATGTTTGTCTCTCCTTTACATTCAATAGGCAAAAGTACTACCCATTCTTCATTATAACAGTTTCAGATGTAAATATCAACCATCTTAGTTACCTCTTAAGGTGCGACAAACCCTGCCCCATCCACAAGCTCTAAATCATTAAAGATTGCAGCAATTGCCGCTTTATAGTCGGCTACCCGTTGCGACTTTTTAACTTCTTTCTCATATTTTTTATTTTCTACAAACATAGTTCCCATATAAAACCATATTTCTTTCATTTTAAATAATACATTTCGATCCCCAGATAGTTCCTTCTCATAGGCTTCACATAACGCATTATGAAACGCAAGCATACTATCCTTATCAGGCTTCGTGGTCTGCCCTTTGATTTGATCCAAAAGTGAAGGATTTGCAATAATTCCTCTGCCTAACATAATATTTCCAATCTGAGGATAGGCTTTCGTAAAATGATTATAATCCTCCAAAGTGAAGATATCCCCATTATAACAAACAGGATTTTTACTCAAAGAAAGCGCTTTTGAAAATACATCCATCTTAGGTTTATTTTTGTAATAATCGGTCTGTACTCGCGGATGGATAATTAACTCTTCTAACGGATATTTGTTAAAAATATCGATTAAAGGAAAGATTTCTTCTGGATCATCCTTTCCAAGACGTACCTTTAACGATAGTTTTATTTGAATCTTTGAAAACACTTCTTCCAAAAATAAATCCAGCTCCTTTGGATACGCTAAAAATCCACTTCCCTTTTTCTTCGTAACGACCGTTTTCGATGGACATCCTAAGTTAAGATTAACCTCTTTATAGCCCATTTGCTCCAATTCCTTTGCCGCCCAAAGAAAATCCAACGCGTTACAAGTGAGCAGCTGGGGAACTACATGTTTCCCTACATTATGCTCCACCGCAATGTCTTTTCTTTCTTTGGTTGTAAAACTCTTTGTTTGATTTGGAGTCAAAAAGGGCGTGAAATACTTATCTACATTCCCATAAAACTCCTCATACGTATTTCGAAATATATATCCGGTGACCCCCTCTAATGGGGCTAAATAGTACTTCATGACTTCCTCCTCCGGTGTAAATTCCATCTATATAATAGTATCACATCTGTCAATATAAAATCCCTATGAAGCTCAAAAACCTTCATAGGGATAACAGTCTGCTTAACCTCATAACTGTTGTGGCAGTTTTTCCGTTAAATATCCGTATTTCCATTGGATGCAATCACATTTTTATACCATTCAAAACTATCTTTTTTTATTCGTTCTAAGTTTTTCAAATCATGGTCATCCCGATTTACGTAAATAAATCCATACCGTTTTTTAAACCCTTGGTGGGAACTTAACAAATCCATAACAGACCATGGACAATAACCAAATAGCTCAACACCGTCTTCCATTGCCTGTGCACAAGCTTCTATATGACCTTTTAAATAATCGATTCGATAGGTATCATGCACCTTTTTATCTTCTGTTAAGACATCAGCCGTACCTAATCCATTTTCTGTGATAATCATTGGCAAATGATATCTGCGATAATATTCATTTAACACAATGCGCAGGCCCATTGGGTCGATTTGTGCACCGTACTCACTTGCCTGTAAATTTTGATTCTTTTCATCTTTAAAATACCCAAACTGATCAAAATCAACTTCATTTCCTCGAAACTGTCTTAGCCCAACCGGATGTGCTTCATCTGCTGGCAAATAACTTGCACATAAAGTACGATAATAATTAATTGCTATATAATCAATTTTTGCATTTTTTAGAATCTCTTTATCTTCCTCAAACATGACTGGCATAATATCGCGTTCTTTTAAATATTTCAGATAATACCCAGGATATTCCCCATTTACATGCATTTCTAAACAATAGTTTGTTTTAAACCAATCATTCATCTTAGCCGCCCAAACATCTTCAGGCTTATTTGTTAATGGATACGTACAAGTTGAAGATACCGCAGGCCCTACTTTTCCATCGGGAATAATCTCATGACAGGCACGAACAGCTAAGGCATGGGCGAAAAACATATGATAATCCATCTGCGCTCTCATTTTATCTGCCTTATAAGGATCCTGTTCTGAAATGTTCATTCGCTCATCAACACGAATCATCAAGTTCTGTTCATTGTGAATCTGCCACATTTTTACGCGATCTTTAAAATATTCAAAACAAATGCGGGCATAACGTTCAAACGCATATACACAATCACGCCCTTCCCACCCATTGTATTTTTCAACGAGTGCGTAAGGAAGATCAAAATGATATAAGGTTACGAGAGGTGTAATTTCATTGGCAATTAACATATCAATTACATCACTGTAAAACTGCAAACCTTTTTCATTGACGGCTCCATCCCCATCTGGAATGATACGCGCCCAGGAAATGGAAAAGCGATAAGCCTTTAATCCCAATTCCTTCATTAATTTAATATCTTCTTTCCAATGATGATAAAAATCGCTGGCAACCTTTGTATCCGCCTGTTTTTCCGAGCGCTTAAATGCGTTCACATCAGCTACCGTTAACCCTTTTGCGTCTTCCTCCCATCCTCCTTCTATCTGAAATGCAGATGAAGAGGCGCCCCATAAAAAGTTATCTGGAAATTTATTTTTCATATGTCCTCCTATTTATTTGTTACTGAAATAATTGTATCTTCTAAGGAAACGTGTTTTCCTTCAATGCCATTGACAACCGCATATTGGTCTGTATTGGAAATAATGAAACAAACGATATCCTCATATCCTGCTTTTTTTATTGTATCCCGGTTAAAGGTGACAATTGGATCTCCTTTTCTTAATTGATCCCCTTGCTTTACATGGGCTTTAAAACCATCCCCATTTAAAGCTACTGTATTGATCCCTATGTGAACAAGAAGTTCGACTCCATTTTTTAAAGTTATCCCAATGGCGTGATTGGTTGGAAATAATACCGATACGGTACCGTCATCCGGAGCTACAATGACATCGCTTTCAGGCATAATAGCAATTCCATCGCCAAGGGTTTTACCAGAAAAGACTTCATCATTTACTTTTTCTAGAGAAACTGCTTCGCCTTCCACTGGGGCACTTAGATCATAAGTCTTCCATTCCATCTCCGTTTTACCCGCAGTTTTATTTTTCGAATTATCCAATCCAATATCTTCAAAGCCTAAGAAGTAAGTCATAGCCGCCGACCCGAAATATGCTACAGCAATACCGATCAAATAGAACATAAATTTCGTCATTCCATAAGCTGCATAAGTAAAAATTGTTAATACTCCATTATTGGCAAAGGAATCTCCATATACGTTTCCAAATCCCATGATACCTCCACCAATAGCACCACAGATTACTGCGTAAATCATCGGTTTTTTCAAACGTAAGTTACATCCGTAAATTGCCGGCTCTGTTACACCAACAAGGGTAGCTGCAATGGTGGCAGACGCGGCCACCTTCTTTAACTCTTTACTTTTTGTTTTTAACATAATGCCTAGCGCGGCACCGCCTTGTGCAAAGTTTGCGGAACCGGCAAAGGCTAATATGTTTTGGTGACCATTTACCGCTACATCATTTAGACCAATCGGAAGTAGCGCACGATGCGCTCCGAAAATAACACAGACAGCCCAAAGACCACCAATGAGAGCACCACCTAAAATTGTACTAAATCCCATCATAGAATCATATAAAAATTGAATCCCATTCCCAACATAGATCCCAACTGGTCCAAAGACAACTAATGTTAATGGCAACATAATGAATAGTTCAAGACCTGGTACAAGAATTAATTGTACGACCTCCGGAATCCAACGCTTTAACCACTTCTCTAATACGGCCATTACAAGTACCGCTAAAATAATTGGAATGACCGACTCAGTGTAAGAAAACACTTTTACCGATTCTCCAATCTCCCATGCATTTTTCAACACCGGTAGGCCAAAAATCGTTGTGGCCACCTCCGTGTTTTGTATTAATGCATCAATCTGCGGATATACCAACGTCGCCCCTATCATCATTGCTACTACTTGGTTGCATTTTAATGCTTTTGCGCTTGTCATTGCAAGGAATATAGGCATGAAATAGAAAATAACTTGGCTAGCCGCACTTAAAATAACGTACGTATCCGAGGTTGAAATATCTACGCCATATTGACTCATAAGAATCTTTGCCGCAGTTAAAAGTCCCTTTATTAATCCTGCCGCTGCAATTGCTGGAATTAGGGGAGTAAAGATTTCCGTAATTTTTTGCAATATCAAATTTCCAATGGCTGGCTTTTCCTCTTTTTCACTTCCCTCTGTATCTTGTTCTCCAACAAGCTTGGTTACTTCCTGGAATATGGCATCTACTTTGGATCCACAGACAACCTGATATTGTCCACCGGATTTAACAACAGAAATAACCCCTTCCGTTTGCTTAATGGCCTCATCCTTTGCCTTGTTCTCATCTTTTAATATAAAACGAAGTCTCGTAAAACAGTGGGTAACACTTTTAATGTTCTCAACACCACCAACATCTCTTACGATACTACTTGCTATTTTTTGATCGTTCATAAAAATTTTCTCCTTTATTTAAATGTAAACAAAATATCTATGATAAAATCAGTATAGCCAGTTTTATTAATCTAATGAATTCTAGCTTTATTTCTGATTATTTTCTTAATATCAATAATAGTTATCGTTATTTATAATATCACATTCTATTCTTTTCTGCAACCACATTGCATTTAAAACAACAAAAGCCAGTGCTTTTCCATCAACAGCACCGGCTTTCTTTTAATTATATTTTCTCAAATCCATACCTTATTTCCACGTATATTGGGCGGTATCATCTGCATCCATTGCTTCCGTTCTATGCCCACTTAATTTTACTCGTTCTAGGGTTACCCCTTTTACGTGACGCATATAAAATCCTGCTCCCTTCATCGCTGGCATTTGATCCATCATAGCCGGGTACCCTTCTACTCCATTTTGCCTCATACGTATGACGCAATCGGATATCGTTACGTTCTCTACGGGTTGTTCGGACAGACCATAGAAAAATCCTGCCGCAGCCTCAGCATCATGTACAATAACATTATTTATTTGCACGTCGCGAATGACAGGGGTTGTCTCATCCACTGGATATGGATGCTTATCCCATACATATTTCTCCTTACCACGAGCGCCACAGAAATAATACATATTAATGACAAAGGGACACATAACCCGATCCATAACGATGTTCTGGAAAAGCAATCGCTCCATTGCCCCACCCCTTTTTCTTCTTGTTTTTAATCGAATGCCACGATCGGTGTCCTGGAATACACAATTTGATACCGTAACGTTTCGTACCGACCCACTCATTTCACTTCCAATTACGACACCTCCATGGCCGTGAATCATATTACAATTGGTTATCGTAATATTTTCACAGGGTCTGCATTTTTTCGTATCTTCCGTTCCAGCCTTTATAGCTATGCAATCATCCCCAACATCAATCATACAGTCAGAAATACGGATGTTGCTCGAACAATCTGGATCAATCCCATCCGTATTGGGGGAATCGGCTGGGTTCTTTATTGTTACTCCATGTATCAGAACATTATCAC
>JBKTKK010000049.1:0-11680 GCA_047242405.1 Lachnospiraceae bacterium
TTGCTATCCTTTTATAAATATAGACTAGAATGTAATTAGGAGAAAAAATATGAAAAATAATACAACTGTCGCTTGGGATAAAATGCAGTTTACTACGCCTAAATGGTTTCAAGATGCAAAGTTTGGCCTATTCTTTCATTGGGGCCCTTATAGTGTGCCCGCATTTGAAAACGAGTGGTATTCCAGAAATATGTATGCCAAGGGGCAAAAACAGAATCGTTACCATGTGGAAACATATGGCCCCTTAAATAAATTTGGATACAAAGATTTTTATCCACTGTTTACCGGAGAAAATTTCGATGCGGATGAATGGGCCGATTTGGTTGTTAAATCAGGGGCCAAATATGCTGGTCCAGTTACAGAACATTCCGATAACTTTTCCATGTGGGATAGTAAGGTGAATCCTATTAACTGTGTAAACTATGGCCCAAAACGTGATGTTACAGGGGAATGCGTTAAAGCATTTCAAAAAAACGGAATAAAAATTTTAGCAACTTTTCATCACCAATGGCTCTGGGGCTGGTTTATGTCGACAGATCCAAAAGCCGACGTATATATTCCTGAAAATGAAATCTTCTATGGAAAGGCTCTACCGTTAGAAACAAACCAATACGCACCGTATCGTCTACCTGATGACGAATTTAACACCATTTGGCGTGATAAAGTATTGGAAGTCGTTCAGAAATATCATCCAGATGTTCTCTATTTTGACAGCAGAACAAACCTTATTGCTGATCCGTATAAATATGATGTCGTCTCAAATTATTAATGTAAACCATCTTGGGGTAATTACATACAAACAGGAAGATTTTCCAAAAGGCATCGGTGTTCTGGATTTAGAGAGAGGTAGTTTATCGGATATTCAAAAGGCACCGTGGCAGATTGATGATCGATTAGAGGATAACGTCACTTGGTGTATTGTAAAAAATCCCAAATATCGTTCCCCCCTATCCGTAATCCAACAGCTCTGCGACGTTGTTTCGAAAAATGGAAATTTACTGTTAAACGTAGGTCCAAAGGCCGATGGCTCATTTCCAGAAGAGGCAAAGCAAACATTGTATGAAATAGGAAATTGGCTGCAAATTTGCGGTGAAGCAATTTTTGAAACAAGGCCATTTGTTTTTGCCAGTGAAGGTCCAACGAAAACAAATAATTCAAACTATGACATAGACAAATTAGACGAACAATTAGAAACAGGCATCGATGTCTCAATGGATCGAGATACGTATTCATGGCAGGATTTCCGCTTTACGCAAAAAGGAAACGCTGTCTATGCCATCACCTTTGGTTGGCCTGAAAAGGCAGAACTCGTGATTCGATCCTTTTGCATAAACGGTGTGTTAAAGAATATAAGGGAAGTGACCTTACTCGGCCATGAACCTTCCCTGCTTTTCACCCAACAGGAAGATGGATTACATATCAAACTTCCTCACACAAAACCATGCAACTATGCCTATGCATTTCGAATCTTAGTATAATGGAATGATAAAAAAACAGAGGGGTAACTTCCCCTCTGTCTTTTTACCACCGCTACTATTGTGCAATCCATATTCTTGGCGGTGCGAATAAACCATATGGTACAACATTATAATTACTTGTGTATTCAACCCCTTCTGTCGTAAAACTAGCATCGTTCGTTATATCTCTTTTACGAGCGGCCATATGAAATGGGCCCAATAAATTTCTTGGTGACCCCATTATTGAGATATCAATCCGATTGGTACCCTCTACGAGATAAGATGTAATGTTAGGGCTAGCCACCGATTTCCACGGTATTTCGATGACGTTGCCATTTACACAAATTGTAGCACAGGTTGCCGCATACTTTTCTAATTCTAACTTAAACTCCGTTTCACCCTTCTTGGATAGGTGATAGGTATAATGGTAGGTAACACTTCCTGAGTAATGATACAACCCTTGCAACGTCCAATCACCTACCGAAAGCTGGGTCGGTAAACTTACAACTTCTCTTCTTGTATTAATACCAAACGGACCACAAAGATAGCAATTTTCCAATTCCGTTGCATTTGTATAGGCACAATACACTTCTAAACGGTTGTCGCCTTCCTTTAATGTAGGCAGTGGTATTTTGTGAAAGCTCTTATCCAGTAGATAACCAACCTTCTGCTTTTTCACTTCAATACCGTTTAGAAATATGGTGAAATTCTCTGAATTTTCTATTACGAAAAAGCATTCCTTTGGAATTTCTCGAACTTTTACCCTCATTTTTAGGCCTACTTCTATTCCATTATTCCCATGCTTGTCATTGATCCACTGATACCTCTGAACCATACCATTTTTATGTATAAGTGGCATTTGCAAAGCTTTACGAATGAGGCATTGCGCCTTCCAAATGTCCAGTTCCTCTGACCAGTTATCATCTTTTATTTTGTATTTACATCGATCAATTGGCAATGTGTTTTCCATTTCTACTGTAATTCTCGTTTCCATTGGAAAATCCTCTCCGATGCGAAACCATTTCTTGGGTTTAATTTCCCCTTTCTCTCTATCTTTTGTATGGATACAATATAACTTAGATTCAGACGGTTCCAAATGAACATCAATCGGCTGTAAAATCGGTTTTATCTCGCCCGTAAGGGCATCCCATTCTTCTACCTCCCCATTGATCGCACATGAAATTGTTACGTCTCGGGCTTGGTTTGCCTCATAGTTTGACACAAATAAATAATAATCATCTCCGTTTTCCTTTAATAAGGCTAGTGTATGATTATCTTCCAAACCAAACTCATTTTTTACACGCACGATTCTCGCTTCTTCCGAATTAAGCCGGTTTAAAAGTTCTTCATTGCTATTTACACAATGCTGTTCCTGTTCCTTGAAAAATCGAATTAACGCCTCACTTTCTTCCCCTTCTAACATGGTTGTACAAGGTTTGATGGCATAAAAACGCCCCCCATTTGCTACATAATCTTTTAAATATTGAAAAGAAGATTTTAACATTGTATCTATGCTTGGTATGATGATTACATCATACTTTGCTCTACCTACACAAAAACAGCTTCCCTCTACCTTTGCATATTTTCCCATAATAATTTCGTCGCCAAGGTCAACATCATAATGGTTTAACGATAATAGCTTTATTAATCGGTTAAATCCAAATCCATATTCATTAATGGCAGGTACATCACGCTCCAAACGTCGTACTGGATTTCCATAAGGGTTCACTCCGAGACGACTCCAAGCGGTACTAATTGGATGCATTAACAAAATAGAGCGCACTGCATGGCCATTTTCTAAAACTGCTCCCAATCGTGCAAAGTAATCTTCTACGACATGACATTTTTCCCACCATGTATTATTATAATTAAAAGAAGGCGGATAATCCCTTTTTCTACATCCAGCAATCGAATACAAAGCTAGATGCTGACATCTGCGGTTCACGCCAAGTGCATATTGCCAGTCACCCACGCGCTTTTGCCCATCAAAACCAAATTCCCAGCCGGTGCAGCCGTAAGTTTCCGATAAAACGATAGGCTTATCCAGTTGATTGGCAACACTCGTACACTGTTTCACAGTCATAAATTCTTCTGTCTCTTCCCTTAACATATCAATGCCTGGAATCTGTTGGTGTTCATAATGGGGCATTATTGCACCATTCACCCGTGTACCTAAACCTAGTTTATCTTCCTGTAAAAAATGTCCAGTTAAAGCAAGATCGTGGTTTGCACACCACTCTCCTAGCGTCTTTGAATACGCCTCACTAAATCGTAACGCAATCATCCACCAATAGTCGTGCCTTATTTTCCTACTATATTCTCCATTAAAATAAATCCATGGCAGTAAACTTAATATATCGTACCCTCGCAGTGATTGAAAATATGCCTCAAACCCATAGGTCCACGGAATCCATCCCCGGTTAGGAGGAAAGGCCGCGTGATTATCTGCCAAACTTGGTTCATCGGTAAAAATACCAGGAATAACCGTACCAAAATCTTTTCCTACGAGCGCATAATAATGTTCATGGGTTAGCGCAATAAAGCGTTTTACCGTATCTGGATTCAAGTTATCTGGAGGCGTTTCCCCATTAAACCAATCGGATCCAGCCGAAACCTCTACTCGAGCAATAAGACCTATTTCTTTCTCCTTTAATGAATCATCCGCCTTATGAAGCCTACGACAGTGACGAATGCGATCCGTTTCAACAATTACTGCATAAAGGGCAATGATCGTTTCTTCTTCCAGCCATTTTGTCTCAAATTTCGTGCATACTTCTAGTGTTAATCCTTTACAGCGATAAGCATCCCCCCCAGCACAAACCTTCCCGCCGGCTGTCCCCGATGGCCATCGATCTTCATCGTATAACCAGGCATACATCTTATTTTCTTTGCCTCTTCTACTGCTGCCCTTATACAGGCGTCCAGTTTCGCCCATATACTCCGTCTCAAGGCCTTCTAGAGTGCATAAAAAGCCTCCCATTCCCTGCCTTTTTCACTCTCTAATCTGTTACGAATTTCCTTCCAATCTATTCCAAGCCAGAAAGGAAGGATCGCGTACGTGAAGTAGGCGCAAGAAACGTTTCTCTAATGGTACTATTATCACGCTTATTCATCATATCGAATACTCCAAAATGCAATTCGTTCCCTCTTCCACGTATAAGTAACAAATATTTCTTTTTCATTTGCAATTATCGCCGGGTATGCGTACCCGCCCCGCCCACTTTCAAGGGTAATTAATTCATGCCAAGTCTCACCATTATCGTCAGAATAGGAAAGTATTAACGGTGTTCTTGGCCCCTTATAATAATTGGGCAAATTTTCAGTTGGATTGTATGCTAACACCAACGTGCCAGAAGGTAGTTTCACCACATCAAGCCCACTGTTATTATTTGGTAAGTTCGTTGCATATGCCAAGTTCCAAGTATATCCTCCATCCATCGAATCACTCCGGAAAATTTTTGAGCTTGTACTTCGAAGAAGCATGTGCACCTCCCCTTTCGAATCTTGCCAAAGCGTTGGCTGTATGACCCCCTTGCCAAAGCAGCGGTGTTTATTATATGGAGAATCCAAAATTTCTTTATTGTAACTGGCTCGTCTTAACGGAACAAATTCACTCATTTCCCACGTTTCTCCACCATCCTTTGAAATATCCACAAAGGCATCCCACGTTTCCCCTTCTAAAGAAGCTGGTGCTAAAATCGTACCATCCTGTAATCGGATGGGTTTATTTTTCACAGGACCACGTCCACCTCCGTTATCGTCTTCCACGAACTCTCTCGCATTCCCCCATGTTTTTCCTTCATCCTTGGATTCCATCACCCATGTTTTCCAATTTTCAATCCGCTCACCAACTTTATAATATAACACAATCCCCCCATCTTCTTTTAAAAACAAAACAGGATTCCACATAGCAATACCACGTGTATCTGCAACTTTTATCGGTTTGCTCCAGCCTTCTTTCTTACGCGTTGCAATCCAAATCGCTACATCGTTCTCGCCTTCCCAACTGCCACCAAACCAAGCACTTACAATCGTACCATTTTCCAGCTGCACTAACGTAGATGCATGGGCACTGTCAAAAGGACGATCCTCTTCCATAACAAACTCTTTTTTAGATGATAATATTCTCATTTTATCTCCCCTTATTTAACAGAAAGCCTCAATTGACATAAGCAATTGAGGCTTTTCTATTTCTACAAATCATACTTAATCAATAATTTCTCCAATAGGCGATGGTTCTTCCTTCTTTAAATCCTTCTTCTTCACCATCTCTCCATTTTTAAATAACATCTCTGTTTTTACAGTTCCCTTTCTTTCATACGTCTGGGCAATACCGTCCGCCATACGATTTTTAAATCGGCTCCGACACTTAACAAGATCCCCATCCTCAAAGTAACTTGTAAATAACTCAATGCCTTTTTCTGGATATTCCCACTTCCATTTTTTCGTTCCGTCACCATTGTACATCGTATACGTGCCGACTCGATTCCCTAAATGATAAGAAGCTTCTGACATTAAAGTACCATCCGCATAATAGGAAACTTCTTCGCCTTCCAATAGAAACCTACCATCATCTGCAATTGCTCCACCCCATTCGCATCGCAGTTGACCATTGCTGTAATATTCTTTCATCCTATGAATTTCGCCAACTACCTTACTCGCATTGGTCGCCATAAGGTCCACTCCCTTTGGTTCCTCTTCTTCGTGATGAACCAGCCATTCTTCATTAAATTCAAAATGCAGCAGGGGTTGGTTATTGGAGGTAACAACATGAATCATTCCATTTGGTGCCTGTCTGCAAACGCTGTAACCCAACGTACCTTCTCCGGCAAATTCTCCATTGTTTTTCTTTGTCGGCTGTGTTCCCCAAAGTTTTTTTATAGACCATGTTTCTCCTTCATCCTCCGACCATGCACCGTAGCAGCCATATCTTTTTTCATCTGCAGGACGATTTCCTTTCTTATCCTGGAAGTCTCCACACATAAACAATTTTCCAGATTGGAGACGAATGATACAAGGTCGTTGACCTGAATTAAGCATTGGAAATGGAGTTTTTTCAACAGTCCACGTATCCCCACCGTCGCTGGAAACTGCCTTTGGCATATATCCATCTATATTAGAATTCTTTCCCCCCATTGCCAATAAACTGCCATCTTTTAATTCCACAGCAGTAGAATGTCTGCCCGCTGTTCTTCCTTTTGGATTTTCCCATGTTGCCATATTGTCTTTTGATCTCCATAAGACAGAACATGGTGCATCGGAGGCATCGGAAGTCATATAAAACGTTCCATCTTTTGCACGTATACACGTATTGACTGGTTGTCTAACGACTCGTTCCGCCTTTTCTGAAAACAATGGAAATTGTACCGCACTCCAAGTTGCGCCGTTATCTTTTGAATAGGAATATTGGAATGGGAACGAATCGCTTAATTGCTGCCATCCCCAGAAACATACAACGTGCCGTCTGTATCACAAAACATGCTAGGCGCATGATCATTTACCCCAACTGGGTTTAAAAACATATCCGGCATTTCCCATTGATCGGAGCCAAAACGCAAACGAGCCCCAACAAGTCCAGATTCCGCATCATATTCATGATACGTCGAGTAAACAGATAAAAGAAGATCCCCGTTTGGTGCCACTTCTAATGCCGGTGAATGGTGATGATGTCGAAATGTTGGAGGAAAGCCTACACCACGGATACATTCACTCGTTGCATTATCTGGTGGAGAAGGAAATAGGTATCTCTTTCGGAAATATGGTTTTTTTTCATTTGGTGCTATGTTCGTAAATTGCCCACTTTCCTGGTGTACATTTTGGCATATGTAACTAGACGGATGGATACCATTTGTTTTTGGAATCTCTCCATACACAACACGAAACCCAATTGGATGGGTGCCAAACGTATTATTGGTATCTGTGTCATAGTGACGATAAGTAGGTGGCAATGCCCCCCTCATCCAAGGCTCCTGCGGGAATTCATTGTACCGGGCAGGATTATCTAAATAACCGCCGCGTACAGCCTTATATAAACCCGAATCTGGTCCCGCTGGATCTTCTTGTGCCGGGTCATTGTATTCTTCATACCAATCAAAGCACCATTCCCTCATATATATATCACATATACGATCTACACCGTATTTTCTTGCATTACGTGCCACATACTCCCACTCTGCTTCTGTCGGCAAATGGCAGGAAACCCCTTCTTTTTGGCTTAACCAATCACAAAACTTTGCTGCCTCGTACCAACTGATACTTTGAACAAACCCGCGGTAGTCTTGAAAATCTGGCTCTTTCTGAAATACTTCTTTATAAAATTCGCAAAATACTTCTGTTCGAACCGGTTCTTCACTAATATAAAACGGTTTTGTAATGGACACCATATGAACCGGTAACCCATCTGGGCGGAGGGCTATATCCCCTCCCCCCATCTTAAAACTTCCGGGCTCAATTGCAACCATATGCATTCCAACGCTATTGGTAAAGTTACCATCAACCTCTTTTACTGGAAAAGTACGATAAGTAAAATCCTCTGCTAGCCACACTTTATTTAAATCGTTCAACGATCCCACGTCCTCCCTATTCCTGAACTGGTTTCAAAACCAATACCCAGTCCGTATGTGTATAAGTTCCCTGTGGAACTGTAAATTGTAATCGATTGGTATCTTTCATACCCGCATAACTAAATATTCCGCTTACTGGGTCAAACCACCAGGCCTTAACTGTTTTTTCATTAAAAACTTCAGGTTTTATTTCAATTGCTCTACCTGTGTAAGTATAAAACAACGCAAAATCTTCCCCTGCAAAAGCTGCGATTCTTTCGTATTTCTCGCCTTCCTCACACGCCAACAAATGCTGTGCTTTCTGTCCTTTATCGAAAGCAATCGTATTCATTAATTTTGCAAGCTGACACATGTTGTCACTACCCGGACTATGGATTGCCTCTTTCCAAGGAATTGTTGCACCATATGCCCCCGTTCCTTCTCCGTTGAAAAATTGCATGATTGAACTATGTCCAAAGGTAAAACCTGCTGCACCTGCAAAAACCGCCCAGTAAGCATATCTTCTTACATCATAATCCTGCCAAAAAGGTTCTTTTGGGTCATGTAACCCTTGAGGAATATGTTCATAAGATGGTTCCCCATCCACCACCGGCATATGCGGCTTACTTTCATGCACATGGTCCACATAACGGAAGCTATCTTCCCCATAATAATATTTGGATTTTGAGGTATCATCCCACTGATTTAATTGATGCTGATCGTATCTTCTATGTCCCGATTGATACATATGGAAATCCATCCAATCCTCTTCCGGGAAATAGTCAATTGATGTTGTTCTTCCAAATGGATGGAAGGTAACTAACTTATCCGGTGTAACCTTTTTCAGCGTCTTTGCCATTAAACACCAGTAATCGTAATGTCTATCCCCTTTCACATCTCCACCGGTAATCCATATTACATTAGGGCTATCCTTATAGCGTTTCGCTAAAAATTCCGTGTATTCTTCCACCTGATCGATTGTAATTAGATTCCCCTTTACAACGCCACCCCAGTGGGGAAGAATTCCCATATACATTCCCAATTCTTCTGCCTTTTTAACCGCAAAATCTAAAACTTCCCAATAATTATTTTCACCATCGGTAATTGGCTTTGTCATATTTCCATCCACAAAAGCGTCTTTACCATATACATTTTTTGCAGGCATTTTATGGGCCGCAACAACTTGAATAACATTAAACCCTTTTTCCGCCCTGTTTTCTAGATACAGGGTAATTTCTTCCTTTGTTAAACTATGAAACATAAGCCATGCCGTGTCACCAAGCCAAAAAAATGGCGCGTCAGCATGATAAAAATATGGTGCATTTGCATCAATACGTAACTTTCCTATTTCCCATGGTGCTCTCTGATCCATTTCAACCTCGATTCTGCCGGTAATTCGACTTATAATATTTATGCAATATCTACATCATTATAATGGGTTTCCTTTTGCTCGTTTACGGTAGTTACTTTAACATTTTTCAATATAATATTCTTTGCGTACTCTGTTTTAATACCATAATTGGCATGTAAATTACAATCTTCTATAAGAATATCATGTATCGGTAATTGCTTTAATCCATAGACTCCAAGTGCTACACCTGCCCCGTCACACTGGATATGATCCAAGGAAATATTTTTAAATTCTGGAATGTCTTCATCCTTAACATTCGATTCATCCATTGCCCCGCTATACAACATAGAAAATAGCAGTGCCTCCTTTGCTATGTCCGTCATACGTATATTGGATAATCTTATATCTTCTATTACGCCTCCACGCCCTAGCGTACTTTTAAATCTAACGCCTATATCCGTTCCAATAAAGGTACAATTATCCAGTACTACATGGCGGACTCCACGAGACATCTCGCTACCAACGACAAAACCGCCATGTCCATGATATACCATCCCTTAATTGTGACATATTCCGTCGGGAATTTGATTTTTCTCGCTTCCTCATTTTTTCCAGACTTTAGACAGATTGCATCGTCACCGACATCAAAACTAGAATCCAATATATTGACACAACGGCAAGACTCTAAGTCAAGACCATCTCCATTTTGTGCATACCACGGATTTCTTACATTAACATTATTTATTGTAAGATGCTCACAAAAAAGTGGATGTAAATTCCACGCCGGAGAATTCTGGAACGTTACTCCTTCAAGCTTAATTCGTTTACACTTTATTAAACTTACCATTACAGGCCGGTAGAAATCGTAATATTTTTCTGCACGCTTTAAGGCATCTGGTTCGGAAGGTTTAATATCTGGGTTATAATGTCCCGCAAAAGAAGAATTGGATGGGAACCACATTCCTCTTTCATTTACACCGGTTTTAATCCGTTTATTCCATTGAGAGTCTGTTAACTTTGATTTTTTAACTGGACGCCAGGAATCGCCGCATCCATCCAAGATTCCCTCTCCGGTAATTGCTATATCTTCTTCCTCTACTGCGTAAATTGGAGATGTAGCGCGGATACGGTCGGTTCCTTCATAATTAGTTTTTATGAGTGGGAATTCTTCCTTCTTATAACGAAATACGACAAGAGCCCCCCGTTCTAAGTGTAATGCAACGTGAGACCGCAAACGAATGGGCCCTGTATACCAGATTCCAGCGGGAATCACTACCGTCCCTCCCCCTTCGTTGCTTATGTCTAAAATTGCGTCATTAAATGCCTTAGTGTTGCGAGCATCCATTCCTTCTTTTGCTCCATAACTAGTTACACAAACTTTTCTTTCTGGAATCTTTGGTAATTCTACCTTCGGAAATGTTTTCTCATCTACTCTATTCATGGCTATTAAAATCCTCTCTATTTTCAATCCCGACAACGTTGACTACTCATTTTCTGTCTCTGACCAGAATAACAAATTATTTTGCAAAACTTGTGCCGTAATCCAAGACGGGTTCCATACTTGCATCCCACCTCTCCACTCCTCTAAGTGGCCCAACACACCTGGGTATCGCGATTGATAGTAATTGGTATGATAATAGTGCTCTCCCTGTTCCCCTACTACATCAAATCCCCAGTCCCCTTGCTTTTTGCATACGCCATTTGTCATTGCATTTCTTATGTTTCTTCCCATAACTTCATATATCAGCTGTCCCGTTTCCTTACCAAAGGCATACAGTTCATAAGAAGGGAAAAATACATCCAAATGATGATTCTGAACGCTTACACCTGGCCAACCAATGGTAGAAAAACCTTTCTTTCTACATGTTGTTCCCGGGCGGAATCCCGTTTCCCAGAAGAAGACGAAGGTTAATAACCAATCTGCAGATATTGCTGCCCATTCTTTATAACATTCTTCCCTTGTTACCCGGTACAAATTGGCAGCTGCTAGAAAGAAATAGATACCAGCCTCTTTGTCCTCGCACTTCGCATCCATCGTTGCACGAGCAAAAGGTATGGCAAAGGTATCCATATGTAGGTGTGCATAAATCGTATACTTTTCTTTCGCATAGTCTAAATACACATCCTTTTTAAAATACTCATAAGCCTTAACGAACGTCATAACGCAAGGCATTCCAGATGCATTGACTGTCTGGCTGGATACGGTTCCATCCAAATGCCAAGCAAATGGAAATATTCCATCCTCTGTTTGATTCTCTTTTTTCATTAAAAACGCACAAGTTGCTTCTACGGCCTCTTCCCATGCGTTTGGCACTTCATAGCCATTGTCT
>JBKTKK010000050.1:0-10886 GCA_047242405.1 Lachnospiraceae bacterium
GTCTTCCAAAGTCAGTGCATATTTTTTATCCGAATATCCCGTCCCGTACGCCAGATCCACATAGGTTCCAATCAATTTTTCTACTCGTGGGAAATACAAGAAATAATCCTCTTTTCTTTCTTCTGGCTTTTGAAACATAAACCCTGGGTGTCCTCCGATTGTAAAATACATAGTTTTATTGGATAAATTTCTTACTTCCCACAAAACTGTTATTGTTTTTCTATTTAACTCATAGGTAATATGTAATTCAAAATCAAAAGGATAAGATTGTTTTGTTTCAGCATCCGAACAAAGGGAAAAGCTAATTCTTTCCTCCGTTACTTCTTGGCAGGCAAATACCTTGTCACGTGCAAATCCATGTTGTTGTGTCTCGTATATGGTTCCTTCAATTAACATCTCCTTGCGATAAGTATTCCCTACATTTGGAAATAGTATTGGGGCCCGATATCCCCAAAAGCGTTTATCTCCATTCCAAAGCATTTCCGTTGCTGTTTCTTTATTATAAAGCCGCATCATTTCGGCTCCCTTTTCCGTCACTTCCAGACAAAGAAATTCATTTTCTAATTTCATCCCAATTTCTCCTCATTTCACTATTATACGCAATAACAAGGGCAGATTTATGTTTCCGGCACGACATCTATACCTGTAGGGATTGTAACTATACATTTCAGATTCAAGCCAGTCATCTCTTCCCCTCCCTTTACTGTCTGTTATAAGTTTATGAAAAAAAGTTCGAACCGTCTACACGCATCTTGCTATTATTCGAATTTTTTCGTTCCTTCGCCTTCAGCCCAAGGTCCGGATAATTGGTGATGACAGCGTCGACGCCCTGTAGGATTAGTTCTTCTATCTCTTCTTCCGTGTTAACGGTCCATATCCTCACAGCCAGATTGCTCTTTATATACTCCTCCAGAAAACCATTCATCTTAACATGATAGAGCGCCGGATGAATGCCCCGTACTCCAGTATCCTTGGCATACTGCTCCACATGAAGAATTACGTCTCCAAACAAATACGCCGTCTCTGCCGCCGGGGCCAACGCCTTAATCCTCTGAATACTATAATGATTGAAAGAAGAATAAATGACCCGGTCCTCCATTTCATACTCTTTTACCAGCTTTAGCACCTTTTCTTCAATGGCTGGATACCAATGTATTCCTGTCTTTAATTCAATGTTCACGTCCATTTTCCCTGGCTTTACAAGTTCTAATACCTGTTTCAGTGTAGGAATCCGGACATTCGGATACTCATGAAAATGATTGGATACGGATATTTTTTTCAATTCTTCTAATGTATAATCTCTGACCAAGCCTCGTCGGTCGCTGACGCGGTCGATGGTTTCGTCATGGATTACCACCAGTTCCCCGTCTTTCGTTAATTGAACGTCTAGCTCGATACCGTCTGCCCCCTGTTCCATTGCCAGAGCAAAGGCTTCCAGCGTATTCTCGGGTGCATAGGCACTGGCTCCTCTGTGTGCGAAAATCTTTGTTTGTTCCATATTCTCCTCCTTCTTGTATCGTATTTTTACGCATCAAAAGCGCGTCTTGAAAGACGGCTTAGAACTCTAAACCTCACTTGTCCCGACACGCTCTAAATCCTTTTTGTAAAGATTTTCTATTTTCCTTATCCTGAATTTCCTAATTAGTTAACAAGGTTGTAATCTTCAATGGCACTATTAATCAGGTCTGACATCTTCTCCACCGCTTCTTCTGGGGTCTGATTGCCGTTAAGCATATCCTCTATCTGTGTCTCTACAATCTGTCTAGCTTCTGGAAATACGCTTAGAAGGGCACCTGCATATTCAGGCGCGGAATCATGGAGCTGATCGATTGCGGTCTGGAACTGGGGATACTTTGCAATATTGTCCTTAAACGTCTGTTCTTCAAAAGCTGCTGTTGTCACTGGGAAATAACCTGTCTGTGCATTCCAGTACGCCTGTGATTCTGGAGAAATCATAAATTTGATGAATTTCCAAGTTGCCGCCGCTTGCTTTTCATCGTTATTATTCAAAGCCCATAAAGATGCACCACCGATGGAAACACCACCCTCGTCGCTGTCGCTGACGTAAGGAAAGTATGCAGTTCCTACCTCGAAGGAATCCCCTACCTCCTTCAATACCTGCTTTAGAGAGGCTGTAGAGGCAAGCATCATTGCAGCCTTACCTGATGTAAAATCAGTTGACGCTGTATCACTGCCGGACCTCCCTACGTTCGGAGCATATCCCTGATCGTACAAATCTTTCCATGCATTGAGGATGTTGAGGGCCCCCCCGTTATCATCGAATACCACGCTAGTTGCCGCTGCGGTACGTCCGTTTCCGTTGTCTACCATTTCCAATCCCTGTTTACCAAGGTATTGCTCAAACCACCAACCGTAAATGCTAATTGCAATAACTTCTTGTGCCCCTCCCTTTTCTTTTAATGCGTCACCTACCTTGGCAATCTGAGGAAGGCTCGTCGGCACCTCGCTGATTTCCGCCGCCTCAAACATATCTTTATTATAGTACAACAAAGGTGTGGAAGAGTTGAACGGCATGGAATACAGGCCGTCATCCGTTGTGTAATAAGCAGCAATATTTGGTTCAATCTGTGAAATATCATAGTCGTCCGCATCAATCATTTCTTGCATCGGAATTACCCATCCAGAATCGATCATAAAGCGCGTTCCGATATCATAAATTTGCACCAGGTCCGCTCCCATGCTCCCAATCTTAGCACTCTTCAATTTGTTAATTGTATCGTCGTATTCCCCTTGGTACACGGCCTCTACAGTGATTCCGTCGGTATTCTCATCATTGAACTTCTGAACCAAGTAATCCATCGCCTCACCGTTAACGCCACCCATGGAATGCCAGAACGTAACGGTTGTTCCTTCAGTGTCCACGGTGCTAAACTTATCTGTGATGACTCCAGATGTACTGCCAGCATTGGGCGTCTTAATATCTCCTCCCTTGCAGGCTGTCAGCCCACCTATTACCATTGCTGTCACAAGAATTGATGCAATGACTCTTTTTTTCATAAATCATTTTCCTCCTATTCCCTTTTCAGGATGATTATCTGTTATAGCCAGGACAAGCCGGGCTGTAACGGTTACTTTTTCATACATATATTTAAATGATTAGCCTTTGACTGCTCCAGAGAACATTCCCCGGATTAGCTGCTTTTGCCCGACTATAAAAATCACCATGGAAGGTATCATAATGGTAACAACACCCGCCATCATCAGGGTGATTGACTGTGAATCCGCACTGTTCAGCATACTGATACCGATCTGCACCGTGCGCATTTCTTCAGAGCCAGTTACCAGTAGCGGCCACATATACATATTCCAGGCATTAATAAAGGTATAAACCGCCATAGCTCCAATGGCAGATTTCGTCAGTGGAATCAGAATTTTAATAATAAATCTTAAATTGCCGCACCCGTCTAGCTTTGCCGACTCATACAGAGACATGGGAAAGGTCATGTAAAACTGACGAAAAAGGAAAATTCCCATGGCTGAAGTCAGCGTCGGTAAAATAAGAACTGCGTACGTGTCAAGTATTCCCATGCTGCTAACCGTCAGATAGTTAGAAATAATCGTTGCCTCTCCCGGTACCATCATGGTTGCCATTACTAGCATAAACAGTACCTTCTTTCCTTTAAAGTTCAAAAAGGAAAAGGCGAAAGCCGCAAGGGAGCAGGTGATGATTTGCCCTAAAGTGATACACCCCGCAACTAGGAAGGAGTTTAGAATGAACCGCAACAGCGGAACCTGTGTTAGCGCCCTTACATAGTTCTCTAAAGTAGGATTTTGGGGAATCAGATTCATACCCATGGTAAACAGTTCTTCGGCTGGCATGATAGACACACTGATAGAATATAGAAGGGGAAACAGCATGAACAGTGCCATTATCAAGTTAAGACATAGGAGGACCCCTCTTCGAATTCTTTTCTTTCTCAAGGCACAGGCATTCATACGGCTGTGGAGCTTTTCAACTTCTTGTTCATTATACACTTCTTGTTCCACAGTAATTGTTTGATTTGCTGCTGTCATTTTAATATTTGACTCCTTTCTTCTCCACTTTAAACATTACCAGTGTCAAAACCATGATAATCAGAAACAGGATAACCGACTGTGCAGCCGCGCTCCCAAATTTATAGTTAAAGAAAGCGTCTCTGTAAATGGAATATACAATTAAGTTCGTAGATTCTCCCGGTCCTCCCTGTGTCAAAATCTTTACCTGTCCAAAGGACTGGAACGCCTGGATGATATTTACCACCAATGTATAGAACAAAATCGGACTCAATCCCGGAAGCGTAAGGCGGAAAAATTTCTGAATGGAATTGGCCCCGTCTACAGATGCCCGTTCATAAATGGACTCATCAATATTTCCAAGTCCAGCAGAAAAATACAAGAAATTGATTCCACTGTTTAACCATGCTGTCAACACCGCTACACAGATTAGGGCATATTGCGGATTGCTGATCCAGTTGATATCCAAACCTATCATTTTATTTAGAATACCGATTGTTGGATTCAAGATAATCCTAAAAATCATCGCAGCACCGCTGGATGCAATGGCCATTGGTAATGCATAAGAGGTACTGAACACACGGATACCTGGAAATGCTTTGCTACAGAGAAGCGCTGCAATCAGCCCCAGTAGCATGCTTCCTATTACTACGATTACCACAAAGATAAATGTAACGATAATACTATTGAAAAAGGACTTAGAGGCAAACAGATTCGTGTAGTTTTCAGCTCCCACAAATAGCCTCGGTTGCCCAAGTTTATCCGTCTTATAAAAACTTAAATAAATAGTTTTTAGAAATGGGTAAAACAAGAATACTCCAAACACTGCAAAACACGGAATCAGATAGAGATGGCTCCACTCTGCTTCATTTTTACCATCAATTGCTTCATTACTGACCTCCGATAAAAGATATTTTTCCGTTTCAGCATCGAAAAATGCGCCCGGCTCATATCAGCCTTCTCCGACTTTCCCGGTGTTTCAATGGGAACCCTTGCCACAACTTCTCCTGATAAGCAGTCTAGATAAATCATGGATTCGGAACCGAGCATTTCCCTCGCAGTAATCTTACCAGTCATTTTACACCCTTCCATTTTTTCGGTTGTCAGGAAATTTTCCGGACGAAGCCCTAAAACGATCCGCCTATTGCAGTACCCCTCTCCGAGAACCACTCCTTTATCTTCGGGAATGTTCAGAAGTACTCCGGAACGAAGCGCAAACTGGATTCCTTCCTTTCCATTGCGAATTTCCCCTTCAAAAAAATTCATCGAGGGAGAACCGATAAAGCCTGCAACGAATAAATTAATCGGATTTTCATAAGTATCCTTAGGCGTATCCGCCTGTTGGATATATCCGTCTTTCATAACTACAACTCGGGTTCCAAGCGTCATAGCCTCCGTCTGGTCATGGGTGACGTAAATCATCGTTGTTCCCAGTTTTTTATGTAACTCAGCCAGTTCCACGCGCATCTGTGTTCTAAGCTTAGCGTCCAGATTGGATAGCGGTTCATCCATTAGAAAGGCCTTTGGCTTGCGTATAATGGCGCTTCCAATTGCTACACGCTGTTTCTGCCCCCCGGAAAGCTCTCTCGGACTTCTCTTTAGCAGAGATTCAATTCCCAACATTTCAGCCGTCTCACGTACTTTCTTGTCAATGACTTTTTTCGGTACCTTTCTAATGGACAAGGAAAACGCCATATTATCATATACGCTCATGTTCGGATATAAGGCGTAGTTCTGAAATACCATGGACAGGTCTCTGTCTTTCGGTTCCACATAATTGCAGAGTTGATTGTCAATCAATAACTCGCCACTTGTAATCTCTTCCAGCCCTGCAATCATACGTAGCGTCGTACTTTTTCCGCATCCTGACGGTCCTACGAAGATAACAAACTCACCATCATCGATTTTCAATGAAAAATCTCTGACTGCGTA
This sequence comes from Lachnospiraceae bacterium, assembly GCA_047242405.1. GTDB lineage: Bacteria > Bacillota > Clostridia > Lachnospirales > Lachnospiraceae > Fimimorpha. The sequence goes on from JBKTKK010000050.1 coordinate 5,947, forward strand.
ATGATCCTTATCGTAAACCTTACATACATTCTTCAGCGTCAAATCTGACATTCTTTATTCCTCCATTTTTGATTTATGTGAAAACTCCCCCCTCTAGTCTAAGGCAAAATCCACATATCAAGCTTTCCTTGCTTATTATAACAGGCCAATGTAAAAAGAAAGACTATAGTCCTGTAAACTTATCGCCAATCTTTTTTTACTCATAATATACATATATTTCCTGACTTTACCCTGATTTTACAGATAGGATATAAGGAACTGTACACCGAATGATGTGTTTGAATTTAGATAATAAGGTCAGTACAGTGAACTCCCCCCACTAGACTATAGGTACATACTTTGTGCCATTAAAAGTGAATCCAACGTCAAATGTACTTTATCCGAAGATGAAAAGCAGATATTCGCTTCAAAATGCAAGCGATATTTACCAGCAGAAAAGAAATTAGACAAGAACTCACAATAGTTTGATATAATAATATTAACAATTAGCTTTTTATAGATTAATTTAAATACTAAAGTAGGAAGCTGCTATGCATTATGTGAATCCGCAGAGGTACAAAAACGGCGACTACGTCTGTTTGGGGTAGAGAATAATTTTATAATGATTGATTAGGGGGAGGAAATAGCGCATGGGTATCACAAGAGAATTTTAACCACTATTTTAATTGCTTCTATGTGTTCTCTATTTTTGATAGGATGTAACCATTCTAAAAATAATGAAAGTGTCAACTTCCCTACAGATGATAATGGATATCCTATTGGAAATATTGCGATGATTAATGGTAAAGAGATTTCTTTGGATAATTTTTCTCTTAAGTCAGATTATATCAATGAATTAAATATTGAATTCGATAAAGAAAGTGTAGTAGAAGTTATTTTACCTAGATCAACCCCTATCAATATTTGGAGCATTGAAGAAAAAGAAAATATTGATTTGATAAGTTATGAAAAAAAAGCAATTAAATATTAAAAGTGAACTGGAAGGACCTTCTGACGAAATACAAATATTCAAATTCATTATGTTAGATGGAGAAGTTAAATTTAAATGGTCTAATATTTATGAACTTGGTAAATCTTTTGAAGAGAAAAAGGAAGACTACTTGTTGGTAATTGAAAATACAAGCAATTAAAATTTATAACTAAAACTATTATGTATCATATTTTTGTAAGTAATGAATAATTGCTTTTTAATTATTCACTTGCAGAATAATTACGTTTATGCAAAAAGCGATTAGAAAAATCTAGTCGCTTTTTGTTTAAAAATTTATACTTTTTCAATGAATGTCATTCATATTCCATATAATGGATCACATATAAACTACCAATTCGATTATAAATTAATCACAATGAGTCATAATGCGAATGATTTCCTCATCAGTCTCCTTCATACCTTTCGCCCCAAGACGGTATATGTTTTGAATGGTACTTTCCACACAATGTGAAACAATACCGTCTTCAGCATAAAATTGTTGCCCTTGTTTATACATCATATATCCTAAAATGCCTGCGTCAACGGACACCGCAATTTTACCTGCACAAGATGGTTTTGCTCCATCACAGATAATACCGGAAACAATTGCTAATGAATTTACTAATGCATGAGAGACACCCTCTACTCTCTCCCCCATTAAAAATGCAATTCCAGAGCCGGCTGCGCAACCTGCACTGACCGCACCACAAAATGCTGATAATGGTCCAATTCCCGTCTTAATATGGATGGCAACTAAATTAGATACAATTAATGCTCTATATAGTTCTTCTTGCGTGGAATGTAATTCTTTTGCATACTCAATAATTGGTACGGAAACTGTAATTCCTTGATTTCCGCTTCCAGAGTTAATTACTACCGGTAATTCACAGCCACTCATCCTAGCATCCGAACCAGCAGCTGCCATAGCCTTAGCCCTTGTACGAAGATCCCCCTTGGTATTTAGTAAGACGCTCCCCATATTAGCCCCCCAGTGATTTTCAATCCCTTCCTCTGCAATTTTATAATTAAAAGCCACTTGACGTTTTAATACATCCATTACTTCACTTAGATCTACTTCTTCCGCAAATAATACGATATCCTCGATACTAAGTAAACTTCGATCCGCTTTATGAACGATTTCCTTACTTTCTACCTCTGCTTCCCATAATACCTCTTCATTCCTTTCCATTCGAATAATATTCGTATGATACTTAGCGATTCGAACAACAGCGGTATTCGTTCCGTCCGAAGCTGTGATTCGAATGTCTAATTTATCTCCATCTTCCAAAGCCTTTACCTGAAACTTTGCATGGCTTAGGTAATTACTAATTTTCTCTTTTTCTTCATCCGATACATATGAGATAACTTCAAGTTTATTAGAGGCATCTCCTGCTACGATACCAGCGGCTGCTGCTGCAGCGATTCCCTTTAATCCTCCCGTATTTGGTACAATAACACTTTTAACATTTTTAATTATATTGGTACTAGCTTCTACCACTACTGTCTTAGGTTGATTCCCCAATATTTCTTTTGCTTTCGCTGCACAGTATGCAATCGCAATTGGTTCCGTACAACCAAACGCTGCCACCAACTCCTCCTTTAATATCTGTACATATGTTACGTATTTTTCCCTCGTTAATCCCATATTCAAACCAATCCTTTTCTTAAGAATTATATAACGGAGATATTGGAGATTAACATTGACCATTCGCCCCGTCACTATAATGTTGTATTAAAAATACCATAAATTTTATAAATTGAGAAATTCAAAGTTATAATATTTGATATCAGTTATTTTAATATTAAACTCGGTAATATTCTATTTTTAGTATCATTCTATAATTTTTTTATTTCTTATATTAATTTTATTAATATATCTGGATAGAATCAAGAATTGTTGTTATAAGTACATACATCAGTTTGTTAATGCCAGAAAAATAGCTAACACTTGTTCCCTTTCTAAAATCAGCATGTTATTCATTTCGCACAGTACTTGAAGTTTATAAAATCGAAATGTATAATATAGGTTGCTAAGATGGGCTTGTGCGATTCAATTAAAATACGTAAGATACAATCGCTTTTACTAAGGAGATTTATACATGGAATTAAGAAACATACGATCGTTTGTCAAAGTAACAGAATTAGGAAGTATAACGAGTGCAGCCAAAGAGTTAGGCTATGCCCAATCAACAGTAACTCTGCAGATTCGCCAGCTTGAGGAAGAGTTAAATATTAACTTATTCAATAGAAATGGAAAAAAGCTTACGTTATCAGATAGTGGAAAAGATTTCTTACATTATGCTTATCAAATTATAAAATACGAAACCAATGCCATTAATCATTTTACTATTAATAACGAACCAAAAGGAAACTTAAAAATTGGAATCATGGAAACAATATGTTACTCTGATTACTCAAAGCTTTTTCAAGACTTTACGCTTGCTCATCCCACCGTTTCCTTAACGATACAGGTTGCAACAACCCATCAAGCCCTTGAAAATCTTGATAAAGGAAATTACGACGTTATCTTCTTACTCGATAACAAGATACAAAATCCAAATATGGTAACCGTTCGAGAATACCCGACCGATATCTCCTTTTTCTGTTCTTCCTCACATCCACTAGTGAATGAAAAAAAGGTATGTCTTGAACGTTTATTACATGAACCATTTATCTTAACTGAGAAGGGTTGTAATTACAGAGATGTCTTTGAAACAGATTTAGCTGCTAGAAATCTAAAACTTAATTGTAGAACAGAAATAGGATATACGAAATTTATCATTGATGCAGTTTCTAACCAACTTGGAATAAGTTTACTACCTTCTTTTTCATTACAAGAAGCTCTGGAGGAAGGTGAAATTTCTTTATTAAAGATCTCTGATTATCAAATTCAAATGTATATACAGGTAATTTATAGCAGCAAACGGCCTATTACACCACCATTACATGCATTTCTTAATTCGCTATAGTTTTCCAAAATAAATCTGGTTACTAAAATAATATATTGATAAATTAACCGTTGTTCTTAACACTTCATTTCGGATTTTACCAGCTTCTAATTTTATTTTCAGCTATGACAAGGACATCTTCTAAAATTTCCCCTAGAAAATGTCCTTTCCTTCAAAATATTCAATCACTCTATCCAATACCTTATAACCCCTTTGGTGCAGGATCGTTGGAAGTATAATTTATAAATACTCATTCATTTTTAAATAGTTATAAGCAACATCTCACACTTACCTTCAATCTCATAATTTCCTGTATCCGCCGTCAAAAAGATGCTGTCTCCTTTTTGAATTCCAAGTTTCTCTCCCGCTGAATGAATTGTCCCAACTCCCTCAAGCACTAAAATGCTTACAAATGTAGTCCGATCAATTGTACCCGACATACTTTTCATAATCCTGCCATCTAAAAAAAGTTTATCTACCGTAAAGTACTCACATTCTGCAATATGCGGTTCAAAAGATTTTGGATGAAGAATCGGAACTCTTTTTGTCACCTGAAGGGCTTTTTCAATATGTAGATCTCTCTCTTTACCATTTTTGTCTTTTCTACCGTAATCATATACACGATATGTTACATTTGAACTTTGCTGTATTTCTGCAATTACACAGCCTTTTCCTATTGCATGGATTGTTCCAGGATCTATAAATAATACATCTCCCTTTTTCACGTATACTTTATTTAACACTTCTGGTAATGTATTATCTTTAATCCGCATCTCCAGCTCTTCTTTGTCAATTGCTTTTGAAAATCCATAATACAAACTTGCATCTTTGTCGCAGTCTATAATGTACCACATCTCCATTTTTCCATACTGCTTTTCATTTTCCATGGCAAACGCGTCATTAGGGTGCACTTGTATGGATAAATCTTGTGCAGCATCAATCAATTTTACAAGAACGGGAAAATTTTCAAACTTCCTTGCATGTTTCCCGAGGATTTTCTTTCCTTCCATAAGTATATACTC
>JBKTKK010000050.1:10896-11397 GCA_047242405.1 Lachnospiraceae bacterium
AGTAGATACTCTGTTATTGTCTCTCCCTCATACTCACCATTTGCAATATAACTAGGTCCTTCCGGGTGGCAAGAAAGTTCCCAGGATTCAGCAAGAATATCCCCATTGTATTCTTTATTAAAATCTGAAACTAATTTTTTTCCGCCCCATAGATAATCTTTATAACTCGGGCGAAGCTTTAACATTGTCATTCTATCAACCTCCAATTATAATTTTTTCTGGAGCGGTCAGTCATTCCGATCATAAGGACCTTCGTATTGTCCCTGTAAGTGGAAGCTGTATCTCCTAGCAACTTCTAGGACTTCCACCTTCACCTCTATCTATATTTTTATGTATACATCATATCCTGTATGCATGATTTCCCTCCACCACCTTCCTAATAATCGTATTAGGGCAATACCTATATTCCAAGTCCATGAAACATATAATTGAAAAAGTGAATCGGTAAAATCGAGTAGGAGGAAATTCATTAATTGAATTTCCGTCCTCTCACACCACCGT
>JBKTKK010000051.1:0-11205 GCA_047242405.1 Lachnospiraceae bacterium
GTGTAGACCCAACCTATTTCAAGACTCTTTTTGCGGCACAGGTAGACACGTTTAATTTCTTCAATGCAATTACAGGAGGGTCTTTTGAAGACTTTTCTGTATTTGCATTAAGTATTACACCGTACATTACTTCTTCCATTATTATACAATTGCTGACTATCGCAATTCCAAAATTGGAAGAAATGCAGAAAGATGGCGAAGATGGACGTAAAAAAATTGCTGAATTAACTCGTTATGTAACGGTAGCTTTAGCATTGATTCAGTCCATAGCGCTTTCTGTAGGATTTGGTAATCGAGGACTGCTTACTACATTCAACTGGCAGAGCGTGGTTATCGTAGTATTGACACTTACTGCTGGTAGCGCATTCCTTATGTGGGTAGGGGAAAGAATAACAGAAAATGGTGTTGGAAATGGTATTTCCATCATCCTTCTTGTAAATATTCTTTCTAGAATGCCAAATGATTTTAATACATTGTATGAGACATTTATCAAATCAAAGAGTACTGCAGTAGGGGTTGTAGCTGCAGTAATTATTTTAGCAATTGTTATTGCTATCGTAGCATTTGTAGTTTTATTAACAGGTGCTACACGTAAGATACCTGTTCAATATTCACAGAAAGTACAGGGACGTAAACTGGTAGGGGGTCAGTCCAGTCATATCCCATTGAAAGTAAATACAGCAGGTGTTATTCCTGTTATCTTTGCTTCATCTTTAATGTCCTTCCCTGTTATTATTGCACAGTTCTTCGAAGTAAACTATGAATCCATTGGAGGAAAGATTCTTTTAGGATTAAGTTCTTCTAATTGGTGCAATCCAGATAAACCAATTTATTCAATTGGTTTACTCGTTTACATTGCCCTTATTATCGTTTTTGCATACTTTTATACTTCCATTACGTTTAATCCATTGGAAGTAGCGAATAATATGAAAAAACAGGGTGGCTTTATTCCTGGTATTCGTCCAGGTAAGCCAACTTCAGATTATTTAAATAAAATCCTTAATTATATCGTATTAATTGGTGCAGTAGGTTTGGTTATTGTAGCAATCCTACCTATTATCTTCAGTGGTGTTTTTGGTATCGGAGCTCTTTCCTTTGGTGGTACATCAATTATCATCGTAGTCGGAGTTGTATTAGAAACATTGAAGCAAATAGAATCACGTATGTTAGTACGTAATTATAAAGGTTTTTTAACTGATTGACAATAATTAAGGGATGTCGTGTATACGGCATCCCAATGTGATTAAAATTATATTCAGAGATTGTGCTGTAGTAAGTTTGCCGCCATATATGTGACGGACTTTATAGCTGCAGTGGCAGCAGATAGGAGCAGGTATGAAAATTATTATGCTAGGAGCCCCTGGAGCAGGTAAGGGAACACAGGCGAAGAAAATTGCGGATCGCTATGCTATCCCGCACATTTCTACTGGGGACATCTTCCGTGCCAATATTAAAGAAGGAACAGATTTAGGCAAAAAGGCAAAAGAATATATGGATCAGGGTTTACTAGTGCCTGATGAGTTAACTGTAGATTTAGTAGTAGACCGTATTCAAAAAGATGATTGCAGCAAGGGATATATTTTAGACGGTTTCCCAAGAACTATCCCGCAGGCAGAAGCATTAGATGTTGCGCTTACGGGGCTTGGTACAAAAGTAGATTATGCGATAAATGTAGAAGTACCAGATGAGAATATCATTAGAAGAATGTCTGGACGTAGAGCTTGTCCAGTCTGTGGTGCAACTTACCATACGGAGCATATTCCACCGAAAAAAGAAGGAACCTGCGACCGTTGTGGCAATGAATTAATCTTAAGAGATGATGATAAGCCAGAAACTGTGAAAAAACGTCTGGATGTATATCATACACAGACACAGCCATTAATTAATTACTATACATCGAAAAATGTTTTAGTAGAGGTTGATGGGACACAGGATATGGAAGATGTTTTTAATAGCATTGTTGCTATTTTAGGAGAGTAATTTAATGTCAGTATCAATTAAATCTGCTAGAGAAATAGAATTGATGAAAGAAGCCGGTAGGCTTCTAGCCATTGTGCATGATGAGTTAGGAAAGGCTTTAAAGCCGGGAATGACAACGTGGGAGATTGACCGTTTAGGAGAAGAAATGATACGAAGCTTTGGCTGTGTACCAAACTTTCTAAACTACAATGGTTATCCAGCCTCCATTTGTGTTTCCGTTAATGATGAAGTGGTACATGGGATTCCTTCTAAAAAGCGAATCTTGAATGAAGGCGACATCGTAAGCTTGGACGCTGGATTAATTTATCAGGGCTACCATTCGGATGCGGCGAGAACCCATGCGATCGGAGAAGTAAGCAAGGAAGCTGCACAACTTATAAATGTTACACGAGAAAGTTTCTTTGAAGGTATAAAATTTGCAAAGGCTGGCAATCATTTACATGATATCTCAGCTGCAATACAAAAATGCGCCGAGAGCTATGGATATGGCGTCGTTAGGGACTTAGTTGGCCATGGTATTGGTACAAGTTTACATGAAGATCCCCAAATTCCGAATTTCAAACCTGTAGGAAGAGGCATTAAATTGCGTGCCGGAATGACACTTGCAATTGAGCCTATGATTAATGCCGGTAGTTACAAGGTTGATTGGCTTGATGATGATTGGACTGTCGTTACAGAGGACGGATCTTTGTCCGCCCACTATGAGAATACAATTCTTATAACTGAGGGTGAGCCTGAAATCCTTACCATTAAAACAGAGGTGTGACATGATCTCATATGATTTTGGAAGTTTTGTCAAATCTTTGGCAGGACATGATAAAGATAAAATTTATGTCATAATGGAACAGGACAACGAATATATTTATTTGTCAGACGGTGCCTATCGAGGTGTGAGTAACCTGAAAAGAAAAAGGAGAAAACACGTACAATGGATCGGATATAAAGACGAAAAATTAATTCAGAAGTTTTTAGAAAAGAAGCCCGTAAGAGATGAAGATGTAAAACGTGCAGTAAAGAATTACAATCAACTTCAAGCAAGGAAATAGGAGGTTAAAATATATGTCTAAGGCAGACGTTATTGAAATTGAAGGAACTGTTATTGAAAAATTACCAAATGCAATGTTTCAGGTAGAACTTGAAAATGGTCATAAAGTATTGGCGCATATCAGTGGTAAGCTTCGAATGAATTACATTCGTATTTTACCAGGTGATAAGGTTACGATAGAGCTATCCCCTTATGATCTTTCCAAGGGAAGAATTATCTGGAGAGATAAATAATTCGCTTGACTTTATATTATCCAAAATGATATAATAAGTGGCGAACTTTTGTGAGTAACAAGTTATGTACCTGAATGTCTTGTTTTCAAGGCAGAGATAGGAAAGGAGAATATACTGTGAAAGTAAGATCATCAGTAAAACCGATTTGCGAAAAATGCAAAGTTATCAAGAGAAAAGGCAGTATTAGAATTATCTGTGAAAACCCAAAGCATAAGCAGAGACAGGGTTAATTGTTACAAATGATACAAATACCTGTATAAAAGCGGAGATTGGATAACTGTTTTTTAACAAAACAGGCTTGATTTTTGCAGATTTATCAGTTATAATAAGCATTCGTGGCGCAATGCGCCTTTTTTGTGAGTGCGGCTGCGTTATGAACCACCAGGGTGTGTTGTTCATAATGATAAATGATAATGATAAATTTAACTTTAATTTAATGGAGGTGTAAGACACACATGGCTCGTATTTCAGGCGTTGATTTACCAAGAGAAAAGCGTGTAGAAATTGGATTAACTTATATCTACGGTATCGGTAGAGTAAGTGCGAACAGAATTCTTGCTCAAGCTAACGTAAATCCTGACACACGTGTAAAGGATTTAACAGACGAAGAGGTATCTAGAATCCGTGACGTAATCGATGAAACTCAGACTGTAGAAGGTGATTTAAGAAGAGAAATCGCTATGAACATCAAGAGACTTCAGGAAATCGGTTGTTACAGAGGTATCCGTCATAGAAAGAGTTTACCAGTACGTGGACAGAATACAAAGAATAATGCTAGAACACGTAAGGGTCCAAAGAAGACTGTTGCAAACAAGAAGAAATAATACTAGCGGATCAAAGGTGTGTGGAAAGTAGTGTTCTACATCTGATCAGCTAGCCGTTTCGAAACGGCAGATAAAATATATGTAACTATTAAATTATTAAGGAACCCATAAGGGAGGTTAGTTTAGAAAATGGCTAAGAATACGTCAACTAAGAAAGTGACTAAAAAGCGTGTAAAGAAAAACGTTGAACGCGGACAGGCTCACATCCAGTCATCTTTCAATAATACAATTGTAACATTGACAGATACACAAGGTAATGCATTATCTTGGGCGAGTGCGGGCGGTCTAGGATTTAGAGGTTCAAGGAAATCTACTCCTTATGCAGCTCAGATGGCAGCGGAAACTGCAACGAAAGCAGCTTTAGTACACGGATTAAAATCAGTCGATGTTATGGTTAAAGGACCTGGAGCTGGCCGTGAAGCAGCGATTCGCGCACTTCAAGCGTGCGGTCTAGAAGTAACCAGCATAAGGGACGTTACTCCGGTACCACATAACGGATGTCGTCCGCCAAAACGTAGAAGAGTATAATAGGAGGTACTAAAAGTGGCAGTTAATAGAGTTCCAGTTCTTAAAAGATGTAGATCACTTGACTTGGATCCAGTTTACTTGGGAATCGATAAGAAATCAAATAGAGAGTCAAAAAGAGCAAATAAGAAGATGAGCGAATATGGTCTTCAGTTAAGAGAAAAGCAGAAGGCTAAGTTCATCTATGGTGTGTTAGAAAAACCTTTTAGAAATTACTACAGCAAAGCTGAAAAGATGAATGGTATCGTTGGTGAAAACTTAATGATCCTCCTTGAACGTAGACTTGATAATGTCATCTTCCGTTTAGGTTTTGCTAGAACAAGACAGGAAGCAAGACAGATTGTTGACCACAAGCACGTTTTAGTTAATGGCAAGTGCGTAAACATTCCTTCTTACCTGATCAAGGCTGGCGATACAATCGAAATCAGAGAAAAAGCGAAAGATTCACAGAGATACAAAGATATTCTTGAGGTTACTGGAGCAAGACTTGTACCAGAATGGTTAGAAGCAAATCAAGAATCCTTAAGTGGTGTAGTGAAAGAATTACCTACTAGAGCGGCTATTGATGTACCAGTAAACGAAACGCTTATCGTCGAATTATATTCTAAGTAATCATAGGATATAACCCCCAACAATCACACCCAAGAAGGAGGGGCTTAAACTGTGTTCGATTTTGAGAAACCAAAAATTGAGATTGTCGAATTATCAGATGACCATAAATATGGAAAATTTGTAGTAGAACCTTTAGAAAGAGGTTATGGTACGACACTTGGCAATTCTTTAAGAAGAATTATGCTTTCTTCATTGCCAGGAGCTGCTGTCAGCCAGGTTAAAATTGAAGGGGTTCTGCATGAGTTCAGTTCTATTCCAGGAGTTAAGGAAGATGTGACAGAAATCATCATGAATCTGAAAAGTCTGGCAATCAAAAACAACAGCGAGACCAACGAGCCAAAGATAGCTTATATTGAATACGAAGGCGAAGGCGTTGTAACTGCAGCTGATATCCAGGCTGACCAGGATATTGAAATTATGAATCCGGATCAGGTAATCGCTACATTAAGCGGTGGTCCTGACTGTAAGTTATATATGGAACTTACAATCACTAAGGGACGCGGATATGTAAGCTCTGAAAAGAACAAGCATGACGATCTACCGATTGGTGTGATTGCAGTGGATTCCATTTATACGCCAATCGAACGTGTGAATTTGGCTGTTGAGAATACTCGTGTCGGACAAATTACAGATTTCGATAAACTTACATTAGATGTATATACAAATGGTACTTTAGCTCCAGATGAAGCATTAAGTTTGGCGGCTAAGGTTCTTAGCGAACACTTGAACTTATTCATTGATCTTTCTGAAAATGCTAAGACTGCTGAAGTCATGGTAGAAAAAGAAGACAATGAAAAGGAAAAAGTGCTCGAAATGAACATTGATGAATTAGAGTTATCAGTACGTTCATATAATTGTTTAAAAAGAGCCGGTATTAATACAGTAGAAGAATTAACAAACAGAACTTCCGAAGATATGATGAAGGTACGTAACCTTGGACGTAAGTCATTGGAAGAAGTTCTTGCTAAGTTAAAAGAGCTTGGTTTACAGCTCAATACTGGTGATGAATAATTACGCGGAGGTGAAAGAGATACATGGCAGGATATAGAAAGCTTGGTAGAAATTCCAACCAGAGAAAGGCTTTGATCAGAAATCAGGTAACCAATCTTTTATATAATGGCAAAATTATCACAACAGAGGCAAAGGCTAAAGAAATTAAGAAAGTTGCTGAAGGACTTATTGCACTTGCAGTAAAGGAAAAAGATAATTTTGAAACTGTTACTGTTCAAGCTAAAGTTGCCCGTAAGGACAAAGATGGCAAGAATGTAAAAGAAGTAGTTAACGGTAAGAAAGTTACTGTTTACGATACAGTTGAAAAGACAATTAAGAAGGATAAGCCTTCCAGACTTCATGCTAGAAGAGAAATGCTTAAGGTATTCTATGGTGTAACAAGTGTACCTACAACAGCAGCTGGCAGAAAGAAAAATACAAAGGCAGTTGATATGCCACAGAAGATGTTCGATGAAATCGCTCCTAAGTATGTAGACCGTAACGGTGGTTATACTAGAATCGTAAAGATCGGACAGCGTAAAGGTGACGCTGCAATGGAAGTTTTACTTGAATTAGTGTAATTTGGTTTAATATATATAGGGTGCCACAATTATTCCACAGGGGGTTATTGGGGCGCCCTTTTTCTATATAAAATTTTATATAAATGTATACATGAAAAATTATACGACGCAGAACATATACTTATAAACTTTATGAGTTGCATTTTCTTAGGGAATAATTTACAATAAACAAGCAGACAATCAGAAAGTAGATGGATAGGAGCCCAAATGAATATTATAAAAATTGCGAAGTTGATTTTTGAATATGCTAAGTATGGAGAAGATGGGAATGAAATCGGTGTAAGCCGCGCCATTGATGATGTTAGTGTAGAAATTGAAAAAGGATCATTTGTTGCTATCTTGGGACATAATGGTTCGGGGAAATCCACATTGGCAAAACATTTAAATGCTATCTTACTTCCATCGGAGGGAACGGTATGGCTTGGGGAAATGGATACAAAAGACGAGTCTCGGCTCTGGGATATTCGGCAATCCGCAGGTATGGTATTTCAGAATCCGGATAATCAGATAATCGGGAATATTGTGGAAGAAGATGTTGCTTTTGGTCCGGAAAATATAGGCGTACCATCAGAAGAAATTTGGAAGAGAGTAGAAAGTAGCCTAAGTGCAGTTGGTATGATGGCATATAGAAGACATTCACCAAATAAATTATCGGGTGGTCAGAAACAGCGGGTAGCAATTGCAGGGGTTATGGCGATGAAGCCAGATTGTATCATATTAGACGAGCCAACGGCTATGTTAGATCCGAATGGCCGTAAAGAAGTGATACGAACGGTTCATGAATTAAATAAAAAAGAGGGTATTACCGTTATTTTAATCACTCATTACATGGAAGAAGTAACGGATGCAGATCGTGTTATTGTTATGGATGATGGTAAAATCGTAATGGATGGTATACCGAGAGAGATTTTTTCACAGGTAGAAAAATTAAAAGAGTTGCGGTTAGATGTACCCCAGGTAACTGAGTTGGCTTATGAACTAAAGAAGGAAGGAATTCCGCTATCAGACGGTATCCTTACCATTGAGGAATTGGTGAACGAATTATGTCAATAAAATTAGAACACGTAAATTATATTTATGAGCCGGATACGGCGTTTCCGGTACACGCGACAAAGGACGTTAGTTTTGAAATCAAAGACGGTGAATTTGTTGGATTAATGGGACACACAGGTTCGGGAAAGTCAACATTAATACAACACTTAAATGGATTAATACATCCAACCAGTGGAACCATATATTATAATGGGAAAAATACAGCGGACAAAGATTTCTCTACGAAAGAGTGGAGAAGTAAAGTGGGGTTAGTATTTCAATATCCGGAACATCAATTGTTTGAAGTAGATGTTTTTTCAGATGTTTGTTTTGGTCCCCGAAACCTCGGACTGTCTAAGGAGGAGGTAGAGGAGAGGGCAAAAGCGGCACTAACGATGGTCGGTTTAGATGAATCTTATTATAGGCAATCTCCCTTTGAACTGTCTGGGGGCCAGAAAAGAAGAGTGGCAATTGCAGGTGTACTAGCAATGAATCCAGAAGTACTGATTTTAGATGAACCAACAGCAGGTTTAGATCCAAGAGGTAGAGATGAAATACTGGATCAAATTTCACGCTTACACAAAGAGCGTGGTATAACCATCATTTTAGTATCCCATAGTATGGAAGATATTGCGAATTATGCAGATCGTATTATAGTCATGGACCACGGCAGTGTTTTATACGATGATACGCCAAAAGAAGTCTTTAAGCATTACAAAGAGTTAGAAAAAATTGGCCTAGCGGCTCCACAAGTAACATATATAGCGAATATGTTACACGAGCGCGGTTTTTCGATAGATACAAATATAACAACAGTGGAAGAAGCAAAGAATGAAATATTAAATGCCTTAAAAGGGAAACAGCAGGCCTAGAAACCGTTATATTCCCAAAAGTGCAATTAAATTTTATTTGCTTATCATAGAAAGGGGAACAATGATTAGAGATATTACGATTGGCCAGTATTATCCGGCAGATTCACCGATTCATAAACTGGACCCACGGACAAAGTTAGCAGGAACAATGATTTATATCATATCCCTATTTATAGCAAAGGGGATAGTAGCATATATAATTGCAGCGATATTTTTAGCGGTCGTAATTAAAATATCCAAAGTACCGTATAAATATATTATGCGAGGCTTAAAGGCTATTATATTTTTACTATTACTAAGTGTATCCTTTAATATATTCTTAACACCCGGAGAACCTGTCTTTAAGATATGGAAATTAACGGCCACAAAAGAAGGATTAATATTAGCTGGATTTATGGCAGTTCGATTAGTATTTTTAATAATGGGTTCTACAATAATGACGTTAACAACAACACCCAATGACTTAACAGATGGGTTAGAAAAGAGTCTCGGTTTCTTAAAGGTAATTAAGGTACCTGTTCATGAAATTTCAATGATGATGTCAATTGCATTACGTTTCATACCTATATTAATAGAAGAAACTGATAAAATTATGAAGGCACAGATGGCGAGAGGCGCTGATTTTGAAAGTGGAAATATTATTCAAAAGGCAAAAGCAATGGTTCCACTTTTAGTACCCCTATTTATATCTGCATTTCGACGTGCCTCGGACTTGGCTATGGCAATGGAAGCCCGTTGTTACCATGGTGGCGAAGGAAGAACAAAGATGAAGCCGTTAAAGTATAGTAGAATAGATATACAGGCGTATAGTATTATGTTTGTTTATTTGGCGGCAATTTTTGCGGTGAAATTCATCCCGTAAATGATTAATATGTTAGAAGAGAGGATGTTCGATGAAACGGGTAAAACTTGTACTCGCCTATGATGGTACGAATTATTGTGGGTGGCAACTACAACCAAATGGAAAAACGGTCGAAGCTGTTTTAAATAAGGCACTTTCTGAACTTCTTAAAGAAGATATTCAGGTTATCGGTGCAAGTAGAACAGACTCTGGTGTACATGCACTTGGAAATGTAGCAGTATTTGATACGAATTCGAGAATACCTGCAGATAAAATCTCGTTTGCATTAAATCAAAGACTTCCAGATGATATTGCTATTCAGGAATCTTATGAAGTTAAAAGTGATTATCATCCTAGAAAATGCAATACTACAAAAACGTATGAGTATAAAATTTTAAATAGAAAGATGCCTATCCCATCTTTTCGCTTAAATTCTTACTTCCATTATATGCCCCTGGATGTTGAAAAAATGAAAGAGGCGGCCAAGTATCTGGTTGGGGAGCATGATTTTAAAAGTTTTTGCTCCACGAGGACACAGGTGGAAGATACGGTTCGTACAATCTATTCTCTAGATATTAGAAAGGATAGTGACATGATATCAATCCGCATTAGTGGAAATGGGTTTCTTTATAATATGGTACGAATTATAGTCGGCACTTTGCTTCGTGTCGGGACTGGATATTATGAACCAGCACATGTCATTGAGATAATAGATGGAAGAGATAGGGCTTTAGCAGGACCTAAAGTACCAGCTCACGGTTTAACCCTTATCTCTATTGTAGAGGAAAAGTTAAAGCCGCTTATATCTGTGGAGAACAAATATGTAAAGTATAGGGTAATTCAAAAAGATATAGAAGTATCAGGTAATTCTTACATCATTGTTGATTTTTGTGTTGAGGGTGATTATACTTCATTGCTCTTAAGGTTAACAAAGCAGGCAACTAGGAATGGGGCCAATGTCGTTTATATCCAAGATAAAACGGGAAGACTAGTAGATGGAGATCAAATTGGCTACTATACATTTAAGAAAGTTTGTGACACAGGATGTTTAAATCCTTCCATATTAGATGAATATGGAAGCTTCATACCGTCCACATCATGGTTTTCTACCTATGATCCGATGTGCCACAAGGAAAATACGGAGACGAATCCATCGGAATAGGTAAAAACGTTATAAAACAGGAAAAAAATGATTGACACACGCGGATGAGTATACTATAATATAAAGGCTGTGATATGAATGCAGCATTGATAAAGCGCGAAAATGTATTGATCCTGCCCCGGTAACATACATTTTTCATAGATAAATTGGATATCAATTAGATTAAGATCGTTAAGATTAATAGGAGGTTAACCAATGAAGAGTTACATGGCAAGTCCTGCAACAATTGAAAGAAAATGGTATGTAGTTGACGCTACCGGATATACATTAGGTCGTTTAGCATCTGAAATTGCTAAAGTTTTAAGAGGAAAGAATAAACCAACTTTCACACCACATATCGATACAGGTGATTACGTAATCGTAATCAACGCAGAAAAGATTAAGGTTTCTGGTAAGAAATTAGATCAGAAAATCTACTATTCTCACTCCGATTATGTAGGTGGATTCAAAGATACTACATTAAAGGAAATGTTAGCTCAGAAGCCTGAAAAGGTTATGGACTTAGCAG
>JBKTKK010000052.1:0-11084 GCA_047242405.1 Lachnospiraceae bacterium
GTATCAAATACAATTTCTATATCATCTGAATTCTTTTCTAAAACCGCCTTAATTGCTCTTTGCGCATTTTCGGTTGCAATTTTTCCCATATTTACAATTTCCATTATTGCTGCTTCAATTGCAAGAGATGGTGTTTCTAACATTCTTTTATCTAGTTGTAATTTTGTCTCTTCTTCATCTTCAATTGCCTCATCTTCTTTTATAATTTTACCAGACAGACGAACCAATGCATTTGCAAATGGGAACATTAAAACTGTACAAGTAATGTTAAATATCGTATGGAAGATTGAAATCTGAACACTATTAATACTCGATGTTGCAAACTCTTTATTAAAGAAAAAGAATATAAACATAACGATACCGAAGAAAACAGCACCAAAGGTATTAAATAGTAAATGAATCACAGCTGCTCTTTTCGCTGTCTTGTTTGCTCCAGCACTCGAAATAAGTGCAGTTACGCAAGTACCAATATTCTGTCCAAGTGTGATATAAATGGCAGAATTCCAACTAACAATACCATTGGCTGCTAGTGTTTGCAAAATCCCAACCGAAGCAGAAGAGCTTTGAATAGTGGCAGTAACTACCATACCTGCGATTATACCTAAAATTGGGTTTCTTCCTAATACAGTGAAGGCATTGGAAAAAATAGGGGCATCTCGATATGGCGTAATTGCCCCAGACATAAAGCTCAAACCGATAAATAATAAACCAAAGCCAACAAAAATTTCTCCCGCTTTTCTTTTGGAACTTTTTTTAGCAAACATTAATAGGCCGGCACCAACACCAACAATTAGGGGAGCAAAAAATTCGGGCTTAAGTGCAGCCCCCCATTCATTCATAGAAACTAACCAACTTGTGATGGTTGTCCCAATATTGGCACCCATGATAACACCAACTGCTTGCGTTAAATTTAATATACCTGCATTTACAAAGCCAACTACCATAACTGTTGTAGCGGAACTACTCTGAATTATTGCAGTAATTATTGTTCCAACTAATATTGCTAAAAGTCGATTATTCGTTAAATAACCGAGCAAGTTTTTTACTTTACCGCCAGCAGATTTCTGTAAACCATCTGCCATTAGATTCATTCCATATAGAAACATTCCTAATCCGCCGATAAATTCAAACAGCATGGAAATGTCTGTTAAAGACATATTTGATATCCTCCTTCGTATACATAATAGATAGTAATATAGCAAATACATTTTAGGCATATATTTGCGATTTTACTATAACATTACATTGTAAAATCTATGAATAGACAATGTAAAATCTATGTAAATTTTAAATCCAACAAAAAATCCAAGAATAATTGTAATATAAAATATACAACTTATTCTTAGACTTTTGTTTTAAAATTATTCGGATTTTTCTATTTCCTCTTTATTCTCTAAGTCTTCGGATAAATTTTCCTCTATTACTTCCTCTTCTTTTATTTTCTTTTTATCGAAACGACTTGTAACATCCGCTTTCACTAAAGCATATAAAACAGATGTGATTGGGATAAATATCAACATCCCTGTAATTCCCATTAGGCTACCGCCAAGTGTAACAGCGACTAATACCCATATTGATGGCAAGCCAACTGAATTACCCACAACGTGAGGATAGATTAAGTTCCCCTCTACTTGTTGAAGTATAATAAACAGTACTAAAAAGCCAAGTGCTTGTATCGGACTTATCATAAGTATTAAAAAAGCCCCTAAAAAACAACCGATAAAAGCTCCAAATATCGGTATTAATGCCATAAAAGCGATTAGTACACCAATAAGTAGGGCGTAGGGTAATTTCAAGATAGACATCGTAAGAACAAACATAGATCCGAGTATTACTGCTTCTACACATTGACCTGTGATGAAGTTTGAAAATGTCTTATCTGCTAAATGAACTACATTTAATATTTTTTCCGGTTTTCCTTCTGGCAGGTAAGCCAGCAATGCTTTTTTTATTTGACTACCCAACCGCTCTTTTTGCAATAAAATATAAATGGCAAACACGAAACTGATAACAAAATTGGTAAGACTACTTGCTACCCATGTTGCAATGCTAACTGTAGAATTCAAGATGCTAGTAGCACCTGTACCTAAGAATCCAACGATACTTTTACTAACGGATTCCCAATCAAATTTCATGTCTTCTATATAGTCGACTATTTCTGGGTATTGCCTTAATGTTTCAATGGCCCAATCTTGTATATTTGTAATGAAAATTGGAATGCTTTCGCCAAGTAACCGGAGGGTACGTAACAGTTCTGGTACAACTAGGAAAATAACTACACCCAGAATACCAATAATCAGTAAAATGGAAATAATAAGACTAATTGGTCTTTTGACGGATTTTGCCAATTTAGAATTTTGTTTACACCGACCAAACAAGCGTTTCTCAATACTTCTCATTGGCACATTCAAGATAAAAGCAATGCAAATGCCAACCCCAAAAGGTGATAACAAATGAATTACCATGCGTATTCCATAAATAACTACATTTAAATGTTGTAGGCCTACATATAGTAAGACTGCAAATAAAATTAAACCTCTAATATACCTAGTATTTCTCTTATTCAAATCCATTAATGTACTTGATCTTCCTTTCTGCACTTATGTATTAATATTGTTTCCCAATTTACATATTTTAACATATTACTTAATCAGGTGCAACTTTAACATTTGTAAATATCTCCTCTAGGACATCATCGGGATAATTTTCATCCAAGTAATCGGTAATTGGATTTTTACCCTCTGCCCCATTTCTTCGATCTGCCATTCTCTTCGCTGCCAAAAAAGAAACGCCCATATTCAAAATCATAAGTATCGTAATAAGCCATGTTACAATCCGAATGTTTTTTTGTTTAAATCGAACAACAAACATTCCAAATAGAGGATAAAAATACCTTATAAATAAGAATCCGAAAATCCCCCAAAGAATTGTCATTTTCAAATCAACTCGTCCGTTAATATTAAGTATGGACCCACTATAATCCCAGGAGTATGTTCCAAATATTTTTTCTTGTAAAAAAGCACACATATACTCAAATGAAGCGCCTAACAAACCACTTATTGTTATAACAATATATGGCTTTAAATTAACAAACTTATAAAGTGCTATTGTAACAAGAACAGCTCCAAATCCGTAAATCGGACTAAATGGCCCGTAAATTACACCTTGACGATTTATAAAATATCCTCTCTTGTACCCATACCATAACATTTCGACTACATAGCCCAAAAAGGAACCTACTGTAAATATTAGAATAATGGTATCAAGACTTATAGTCTTTTTTGATTTTTCCATGGTAAAATAGCACACGTTCCACCTTTTATATTAGTTTATGTCCATGAGAATCAAGTTAGTCCTTTATGAATAATAAGACGTGTATTTAATTTACTTGCTTCAATTAGAGGTATATCGGCCTTCAAACCGATTGGTAATAAATAGTTGTAACACTTCATTTTTTAAACTCCTCCATGACTCTTCTTCCTTTCCAAATATTATTGGATAAAAAAATATTCCTGCCCTTGCTAATACAAAATCTTGCCTTGAATGCCCAATAAAAAGGATATGGCTTGATTTATAACCATTTTCTTTTAATTGACTCATGCATAGAGCTTTTGTACTAACCCTTTGAGGGATATAGCCATATTTCATACATTCCCTTTCAATTGAATCTGGACTCTGATCTGCTATAATTGTGACATCCGCATTTTGAGAAGCGTATTCAAGGCATTCTTTTACATTTGGGTAAAAGAAATCAGCAGTAGCTAACTGCTCTATGCAATGATTAACCTCTCTTGACCAAAGGAGTGCCTGTTTTAAACAAATACTACCTGTTTCGTTTATTGCTGTTTCCAGTGAAGTATTCGTTAACTCCTTTTCTGTTTCAACCCAACTTAAAAGGTAGTCTATGTCTTCAATGCTTTTAAAAGACTCATCGACTTCCGTTAAGATTATGGCAAGTGCCCGAAAACGGTTTATTTCACTTGTTAAAGAAAGTATATTAATCTCATTCCACCTCATTAATAATTCCTTTTCTTTTTCATAGAGATTCCACGTACGTATCATACAAGGACCAAAACACTTCATAGGTTTGTTCTTTCGGACACTCGATATACAACTTTGGTAATCTACACATATACAATAATTTTTATTCATATTTCCCCCATTAAAATAATACGCTATACCTTAATTACAGAATATTTTAAAAGTTATATTATATTACTAAATTCTTTATATTTTTAAATCCCCCCCTCCTTCCAAATAAAAATCCCAAGTTATATTTATGCACTAACATTTTTTTTGAACTATCTTCATATAATGAATTAAAAAATGGGGACAAAAGGTACTATGGATTTTAGAAGGATCTTAGAAAACAGTTTAATCGGCATTGCAATTTTTACTTTAATTATCGGCACCATTTATTACCTTCCTTCTGTTAGTGCAGTGAGCAGTGAAATAGGAAGTAAAGAATTACCCATCTACAACGTAGATACAGATAAAAAGCAAGTAGCCATAAGCTTTGACACGGCTGATGGAAACGAGGATACACAAACGATTTTGAATATCTTAGCAAAACATGATATACATGTGAGCTTCTTTCTGACAGGTGACTGGATAGAAAATTACCCCGATGATGTCAAAGCCATTGCTGCGGCTGGCCATGACCTTGGTAATCTCAGCGAAAATCATAAAGATATGAGTAAACTTAACGCAAAAGAAATAAAAGAAGAAATAGTGAGCGTATCTAGTAAGGTAAAAGAACTTACTGGACAGGATATGACATTATTTCGCCCTCCATATGGCGATTATAACAATCAGTTATTACTTACAGCAAAGGAATGCGGTTACTACACCATCCATTGTAATATAGACAGTTTGGACTGGAAAAATTATGGTGTGGACAGTATTATACAAACAATTTGTGAAAACAAAGATTTAGGAAATGGATCAATTATCTTAATGCATAATGGAGGAATGTACACTGCCAGCGCTCTAGAGGCAGTTATTACAAATCTCAAATCACAGGGCTATGAGATTGTTCCAATTTCTCAATTAATTTATAAAAATAATTATTATATCGATAATACCGGTAAACAAATATCAAATCGTAAGCAAATATAAGGAAAAAGCTACCAGCCACATTTTATGAAGTGTGATATGATCCTCCTAAAGTAGCTTTGGATATTTCCATAGTCTACTTTAGGAGGATCATACCAATTTGCGATAAAAATGATATTATTGCATTATCAAAAGACAAATAAAATTTTAATTATTACTTTCTTATTATTTACATTATGTGCTATGATAATAATGCCATTTACGAAAATTGACAAAATTATTTTATCAATTGGGCATTTCGCACTAGCGCTTATAAAGTATCTGTTACACATTATACCCTTTAGTGATTCCGTTTATGAAGCACCCACGCAGGATACAACAGCGATTATGCTGCAACCAGAACTAGCCGTTGCCCAAGCGACTCCGGAATGGTTAACCTTTTTATTTGACATGCTATTTTTTAGGAAAATGGGGATCAAAAAGAATTTTTGCCCTTATCTACTAATTTTCGTAAATCACAAAAGCAAAAGAGGAGAAAAAAGCACAACCTTTGGGTAGATTACACGCCGAATGGTTTAATCAGAAAAAATTATAAGCGGCTAATCAAAAAAAAACTTATACAGAACAAGGAAAAATGAACTAATAATAGGAGAGAAAACTTATGATTTTTTTACCAATAGCAATATTAATATGCATATTAGATTTATACCTTAAGAAAAAAATAGAATCTGCAAACAAAAAAGATTTACCGCGAAAATATTGTAACCAACATATTATCATCGATCGCAGCCATAACTATGGGTTGATGATGAATTTTTTATCTGGGAAAGGCAACTTCCCATTACTACTTTCTTCTGTAGCTTTTTTACTTGTTACACTTTATAGTATACCTTTATTTTTCCGCAAAAAGGTTCCTGCTTTCTTACAAGCTGGTTTGTCTTTCATTCTAGGTGGTGCATTTAGTAATTTATATGACCGCAAAAAACGCGGTTATGTCGTTGACTATATAAGTTTCAAATTTAAACCACTAAAAAATATATTCTTTAACCTAGGCGATTTTGCTATTTTTTTAGGTGGATTTTTTATTTTTATATTTCGTCTTCTATCCGATGACTAACCAAAAGAAGCAGAATGTTTTCTCATTCTGCTTCTCTTATTCAACGAATCACCTTCACTTCCCCCTTTAATCTAAACTGGTAAGTCGTTGGAAAACTTGATACATATTCAACGTACCATATCCCCATTCACGATTTGGATATGCTAATCCTTCATTGCGATCTGCCCCTCTTATAAAAAAGGTAATTGCTTCATCCGTATTCATATTTGGTTGATGTCCCTGATTTACAGCCCAATCAAGCAAAAGTGCAGATGCCCCTGCCATATGCGCCGCCGCAATACTGGATCCTGTACGATTTACAAACGCTCCCCTTGGCATTGGACCATATACGCCACCTCCCGGCGCAGTTATTATTGGTTTTATATGATTATCCCTCGAAAATCCACGACTTGCGTGCAGATATAAACTACCATTGGTATGATTATATGTGCTTGTTGTAAGTACAAAATTAGCGTTTCCTGGAATCGTTATCGTTGTGTATGGGTTTGGTCGAAGAAATACTGTATCTGGCGACTTGAAGCCTGATACCGGTAACCACATATGATAATTCCCATTTATGAACAATGAATTGTAGACATTTATCGTCCATATGCCCGCAGTGGGATTTTTAAAACGCAATAAAATTAGGAAACCACCCGAAGCTTCCTCCACAAGTTGATAATCAATATAAATTTTTGTTGCTTCAAATATAAAAGATAGCTCTTGACTCTGGCCGTATCTTGCCGGTATTCTAGGAACAACTTCACCTGTTGGGGATTGGATGGAAACTGAGTATATTTCAGGTGGTGTAGCCCAAAACTCTAATGCAAACCCGCTCTCCCCTTCTGCCACCCGGATTTCTACACTTTCTTGACTAGTGTTTTCTTCTATAACACCTAAAAAATGACTACTTTCCAACCCTTCATTTCCAGCTGCAATTACAACAATATTTTGCGCTGCCTTTCCTGTATTCGTTAAAACTTCAGACAATGGCGAGGCTCCTGTATGAGATCCCTGATTCGTACCTAAACCAATGCATATAACGATGGGCATTTTTAGACGTATTGCTACTAATTCTAAATATCGGATTCCAAGCATGATATCATTCTCTTGATAGGCTATGGCATCCTCCTTTATGAATAAAAAGTCTCGTAAATATTGTTTTGCTGGCTTTAATTTCACCATGGCAATTGTAGATTCAGGAGCAGCACCAATGAAATCTCCCGCTAAACTGGCACTGCCAGCCGCTATACCTGCCATAAAGGTTCCGTGTCCATCGGTATCTTGCGAAGGAACAATTTCCAATGGTTTTTCCGAACGCAACGCCTCATTGATTTGTACATCTGTATATTCTGTTCCATAAGTTAAGTCCGCTGGCGCAGGCCCCTCTAATATCGTTTGATCCCATATACTGGCAATTCTAGTCGTACCATCTGGATTACGAAATACTTCGTTTGTATAATCGATCCCTGTATCAATAAACCCAATTAAAATATTTTTCCCTCGTAATTTTAAAATAGGTTGATTTTGTACTGTAGTTATTTGTGAAACATCCATACTACTCGTATCTAATAATGTGAATAAACTCGGTATGGAGAAGTACGGAAACCTTGTTAAACTTAGTTGTGGAATATCCGATAAAGCTATATGTTCAATCTGATATTGGGGGCTTACGCTCTGTACACACTTTACGTCAAAATTATTAAAATTTCGAGAGGTCAGAGTCGTCGGCACAATAAAATCAGCGTAATCTTCCGAGGTGATAATTTCGCTACAATTATCTGGCATAATTTCTCCTTAGGCTGTATATTTCTTGCTACATTCTATGCGAACGAAAGAGAGTTTTATACTTCTTTTATCAAACTCATGCCTATTTTTTTCGGTTATAGAACAAAAAAGCCATATATTCACCCTGGTAAGTGAAACATATAGCTTTTCAACATTTCTTATTTATGATAGACGTAAGCCTTTACTAATTTCAGCGTATTTTCTAATCCACTTCTATGAGTACGTTCCATATGATGCGAAGCATGTACCCCCTGACCAATTAGTGCACAACGAATATTATTTCCACCTCTTAATGCTGCCGATGCATCCGATCCATAATGTGGGAATATATCTACAGCAAAATCGATGTCATTCTGCTTCGCTATTTCAATTAACGCATTGGTCATATCAAAGTCATATGGGCCAGAAGAATCCATTGCACAGATGGAAACTTTATGCTCACTTCCGGATAAATCACCACCCAAAGCTCCCATATCGACAGCTAGAAATTCCTCAATCTCTTCTGGAATATAACTTGCTCCATGACCAATTTCCTCATAATTACTAATTAATATTTTAAGTGTTTTTTGAGGCTTAGATCCAGAATCATGGATTTCTTTTAATAAGCCTAACAAAACGGCAACCGAAGCTTTATTGTCTAAATGTCTAGATTTAATATAGCCACTTTGCGTATAATCAAAACGAGGATCAAAGCTTATAAAATCTCCCGTATTTATGCCAAGTTCTAAAACATCTTCCCTCGTTTCAACTTCTTCATCAATTCTTACTTCCATATTCGCCTGTTTCCTAGGCAACGTCCTGGCATCATCATATGTATGTACCGATGGCTGTTTTGTTAAAATGGTACCCGTATAGTTTTTTCCATTTCTCGTATGAATTCCACAATAGCTACCTTCCACAGACTCCATCATATAGCCACCGATTGGAAAAATATTTAGTTTTCCGTCGGAAGCAATCGAACGCACCATTGCGCCTAAAGTATCGATATGGGCAGAAAGCCCAAACATGACTGCTCTCTCCAGCTACTGTAATTATAAGTCCGCCTTTCTTTGTTCGTTCCACTGTATAACCAAAATTCCCTGCTTCTGCCTCTACAAAACGGGCAGCATTTTCCGTATAGCCAGAAGGGCTAGGGATATTTACCAATGTTTCTAATGTTCGAATTACATAATCAATTGTCTGCATAATTTTCCTCCACTTAAATATCTTTCTTGCAATAAATCAATCTATACCCTAATTTTTTTTCTTTAAGTTTACTATCTTTTTTCTCCACTGTCAATTTTCCAAATATTAGATTTCGATTATGCGTTGCATTAATTTTAAAAACATAGTAAAATAAGTGCAAAAATTGTTTAAAGGAGTCATTTTATGTCAGCAACTATTTGGGCATTGCTCCCGCCACTTATTGCTATTGCATTGGCATTGCTTACGAAAGAAGTGTATGTTTCCCTAATGGTAGGTATCTTGGCAGGTGCTTTTTTAGTTACTAGTTTTAATCCAGTTTCAGCGATAGAAACCACGTTCCAAATCATGGGAGACAAAATAAGTGATAACGTAGATATTCTTATATTCCTCGTTTTACTAGGAATATTGGTTTCATTAATAACAAAGTCTGGGGCGTCTCGTGCATATGGTAATTGGGCATCAAGAGTAATTAAATCGAAACGAGGCTCTCTCTTAGCTACCGCTTGTTTAGGTGCATTAATTTTTGTGGATGATTATTTTAACTGCCTAACAGTAGGAACGGTCATGAGACCTGTAACAGATAAATACAAGGTTACGAGAGCAAAATTAGCTTATGTGATAGATGCTACTGCTGCCCCTGTTTGCATAATCGCACCCATCTCCAGTTGGGCCGCTGCTGTTGGTTCTTCCCTTCCTTCAGATAGCAATATTGATGGGTTTTCTTTATTTTTGAAAACGATACCGTTTAACCTATATGCTATCCTAACGATTATTTTTATGTTATTTATTATTATCTCTAATATGGATTTTTCAAAAATGGCCAACTATGAAAAAAATAATATTAACCGTGCCGTAAATCAAGAAGAAGAGGAAATTCACATCATTGGATCTGGTCGCGTTATTGACTTAATTCTTCCTATTGGAGTACTTATCTTCTCCTGTGTCATTGCTATGCTATACACGGGTGGCTTATTTGAGGGCGTTGGAATTGTTGAGGCTTTTGCGAATTGTTCTTCCGCGGAAAGTTTAGTATTAGGTTCTTTCTTTACAATGATTTTTACTTTCTTCTTATATGTGCCTCGTAAAATACTCAATTTCTCAGAGTTTTGTGAAAGTTTTGTACAAGGATTTAAAGCCATGGCTCCAGCAATCCTAATCCTATGCCTTGCTTGGACTTTATCTGGAATTTGTAGTGAGGATTATCTAAATATTGGCGGCTTTGTAAATAATCTAATCCAAGGCAATACAACTATGGAAGTAATACTTCCCCCTGCATTTTTCTTAATTTCTGTTGGCCTTGCCTTCGCAACTGGAACGAGTTGGGGAACATTTGGCATCCTTATCCCCATTGCCGTTGCAATCTTTGGAAATGATAACATGCTTGTTATAAGCGTTGCAGCTATACTTTCAGGTGCTGTTTGCGGTGATCATATTTCACCTATTTCGGACACAACAATATTATCTTCTGCCGGAGCACAATGTAAGCATATTGAACATGTTTCAACACAGATGCCCTATGCATTCATCGTTGCGGGATGCAGTTTTATTGGATATATTGCAGCTGGTATAACTAGAAATGGAGTAATTGGACTCATTACAGCCCTTATAAGCTTGACCATTATACTATTTTATCTTTATGGGAAAGGGAAAAAGCAATCCATAAGTAAGAACTAAAATTTAAAAGACCAGATGTGAAAGTACAACTACACATCTGGTCTTTTTCTTATGACAAGTGGACATTTATCGAGGATTTTCATCCAAAGAAGATACTAAACGCTCCATTTCTGATTTTGACTTAACCATTTGCGACCTATCAATAAAAGAATCTTGTTCTTGTTTTGACATACCTGCAAATTTCCCCATCGCATCTAAATTTTGAGCAAGTGCCATTGCCAAACCTTCTGGTACTTCCCGATCTCCTAATAAACTCATATTATCGAATTCCTTCCATATATTAATT
>JBKTKK010000053.1:0-11003 GCA_047242405.1 Lachnospiraceae bacterium
AAACCTGTTTCATCTACTTTTGTCTTATCTTTTTGGTAAATACCCATCTTCCACGAATTCAAAAATAAAAGACCAATTTTTTCATCTACCGATAAGTCTTCTGCTAACGACTGTGCTCTTTCTTCTGGAGATTTTCTCCAGTCTTTATAAGTTGTTAACGTTCCATCTCCGTTTAAATCTTTAAAAAATAAACCATCCTGTTCGATCACGGGTTTTACCGTCACACCTATAACCGGACCATCTACATTCTTATAATAACGTACCTTATCTGTTCCTTTTTGCATTTTTATACCTCGTTTCTAAAATAAGAATCCAAATCAACCAACATTTTCTTTCTGTGCTATTCCTAATTTACTCTATTTATTTTAACAAAAATATTTATTTTCCGTTAGGACGATATTGATTATAATTAGCATAATCTTTTTATTTTATGTGTAGAATAAATAAAATTATACTCTTTTTCTGTGCAAGACAGGTAAGTTGCACAGAAAAATGCTCCCATTGCCATACAAAAAAAATGCTTAATATTCTAATATGAATATTAAGCATTTTTCTCTCTTCTTAAGCCTCGTCAATTGCTTTTCCTATATCGTTTCTCTTATATTTATTTGCAAAAGAAATCCATTCTGTCGCAGCGTAAGCATTGGCTCTTGCTTCTTTTAAGTCTTTTCCCTTTGCTGTGACACCTAACACACGCCCTCCATTTGTTACAATCGTACCATTCACAAATTTTGTTCCAGCGTGGAAAACATAGTAACCATCTTTTCCGTCAAATTTGTCTAAACCTTCGATGGGGAAGCCTTTTTCATAATGCTCCGGATAGCCATCGGCTGCTAATACAACACAAACCGCTGCATTATCTTCAAATTCTAGTTCCATTTCACTCAACCTACCATCGATGCAAGCATGAAATACATCTACGATATCATTCTTCATACGTGGCAGTACTACTTGTGTCTCCGGATCGCCAAACCTAGCATTATATTCTAATACGCTTGGACCATCTTCCGTTAACATGAGGCCAAAGAAAATAATCCCTTTAAAAGGTCTACCCTCTGCCTTCATAGCATCCACGGTTGCTTGGTATATGTATTTCTGGCAGAATTCATCTACTTCTTTTGTATAAAATGGACTTGGCGAGAAGGTACCCATTCCACCGGTGTTTAAGCCCTGGTCTCCATCTTTTGCTCTCTTATGATCTTGTGCAGATGTCATAATTTTTATGGAATTTCCGTCGACAAAAGAAAGTACAGACACTTCTCTACCTGTCATAAATTCTTCCACAACGATACGGTTCCCTGCAGTACCAAACTGTTTATCAAGCATTAATGTCTTAACACCAGCTTTTGCTTCCTCTCTCGTATTACAAATGAGAACGCCTTTTCCTAGTGCTAACCCATCTGCCTTTAATACGATTGGCATTTTTGCTGTTTCTAAATATGCCAAAGCCTCCTCTGCAGAATCGAATGTTTCATAACCTGCTGTTGGAATGTTGTATTTTTTCATAAGGTCTTTCGAGAATGCTTTTGAACCTTCTAATATGGCTGCATTTTGTCTTGGACCAAATACGCGAAGGCCTTCTGCCTCAAATACATCGACAATCCCGCCTACCAACGGATCATCCATTCCAATAATCGTTAAGTCAATTTCTTTTTCTTTTGCAAAAGACACTAATTTATCAAATTCCATTGGTCCAATGGATACACATTCCGCATATTCTGCAATTCCTGCATTTCCTGGTGCACAGTATATTTTTTCAACTTTTGGACTTTGGGCTGTTTTCCATGCAATCGCATGTTCTCTACCGCCACTGCCTACGATTAATACCTTCATTCTTTCCTCCTTATCCAGTTTGCATATTCCTATGTTACTTACACGTCAAAACAGAATTGTCTCTTACTTCTACGCTACCAGTAGCAATAAGGTTAATTGCTTGTGGAAGTATGACCCACTCCGCTTCTTTCATGACACGTTGTTGTAATTGTTCCGGTGTATCACCAGGCTTTACCTCCACTGCTTTTTGTAGAAGAATCGGACCAGTATCTGTCCCTTCATCCACAAAATGCACCGTAGCGCCTGTCACTTTTACACCTCGTTCCAACACTGCCTCATGAACATGAAGGCCATAAAATCCCTTTCCACAAAAAGATGGGATTAAAGATGGATGAATATTAATAATACGGTTATGGTATCTCTGAATTAATTGTTTTGGTAAAATTACGAGACAGCCAGCTAAAACAACTAAGTCAACAGAATAAGCGTCTATTGCCTCTACCAGTGCCTCATTAAACGCTTCTCTTGTCTCATATTGCTTCGGCGAAATGCACTGAGTTGGTATGTTATGCTTTTTTGCCCGTTCCAACGCATAGGCCTTGGGGTTGTTACTAATGACAAATTCAATTGAAGTATTTTTAATTTGGCCAGTTTCAATCTGGTCAATAATGGCTTGCAGATTTGTTCCGCCCCCACTAACCAAAATGCCAATTTTTAGCATAGTGTAACTCCTTTTTCCCCATCTCTTACACTACCTACGACATAGGAAGTCTCACCAGCTGCCAAAATCGCTTCCATTGCCTTATCCACGTCGGCAGGATCAACAGCAATAATCATTCCAAGACCCATGTTAAACGTATTGTACATCATCGGTTCTTCAATGGCCCCTTCTCTTTGAAGCATCTTAAAGATTGGTGGAATTGGATAACTATCTTTCTTAATTTCTGCGTGAATACCATCTGGTAACATTCTAGGCACATTTTCATAGAAACCACCACCGGTAATATGGCTGCAGGCTTTTAAAGTAACACCAGCCTCTTTCACACTACGAAGGGCCTTTACATAAATCTTTGTTGGAACGAGTAACGCTTCTCCGAGTGTCGTATCTAATTCATCATAATGACGGTTTAAGTTTTCTTCTGACATAGAAAACACTTTACGAACCAGTGAAAAACCATTGGAATGTACGCCGCTAGAAGCAATCCCAATTAAAACATCTCCGTCTTTTAACGCCTTACCTGTAATCAAATCTTTTTCATCTACAACACCAACGGCGAAACCAGCTAAATCATATTCAGTCACTGGATAAAATCCAGGCATCTCTGCTGTTTCACCACCGATAAGAGCCGCTCCCGATTGTTCACAACCCTCTGCAACCCCTTTTACAATTGTTGCAATCTTTTCTGGCTCATTTTTCCCACATGCAATGTAATCTAAGAAAAACAGCGGTTCCCCACCTGCACACGCGATATCATTGACACACATAGCAACACAGTCAATACCGATTGTGTCATGTTTATCCATGATAAAAGCAAGTTTCAGTTTTGTACCAACGCCGTCTGTACCGGATACTAATGTAGGCTTTTCCATGTTTTTAAATTTTTCCATAGAAAAAGCGCCCGAAAAACCGCCAATGTTCGTTAACACCTCGGGCCTCATTGTCTTTTTGATATGTTCTTTCATTAATTCTACTGATTTGTATCCAGCCTCGATATCTACTCCTGCGTTTTTGTAATCCATTTTTGCACCATTGCATGCCACTTTATCTTGTTTGAAAGAACCTTTTCGTGGCATTTCCTCTCTTAAAATATTTTCTTTCAAACAGTCCTTTTTCTTTGCCATGTCCCAGAGGAAGTCTGGTCTTCTATATACAAGGTACAGGTATCTGCACCCTTGACATGCTAATTCATCTGTTTTAAATAAGCTTCGTACTTGATAGATTCTAATTTTTCCGCTTTTTCTTCCACCATCGTTTCTAAAGAGTCTGCGTATTCAATTAAGCGTTTTGCTAATTCTCCATCGGATGTAGCTACAATTTTGGCTGCAAGTAAGCCCGCGTTTAATGCACCGTTAATGGCTACTGTGGCTACTGGTATGCCAGGTGGCATCTGACAGATGGAATACAGGGAATCGACACCACTTAATGTCTTTGTCTGAACCGGTACTCCAATAACAGGCAATACTGTCATAGCTGCTGTCATCCCTGGGAGGTGTGCAGCACCGCCGGCACCTGCAATAATAACTTTTAAGCCACGTTTTGCGGCTGTTTTGGCATAATCGTACATCTTGTCCGGGGTTCTGTGTGCGGATACAATGGTTAACTCATAGGGTACCTTTAGCTGTTCCAACATTTCTGCTGCTTTTGCCATAACAGGAAGGTCCGAATCACTCCCCATTATAATTCCCACCAATGGTTTCTTTTCCATATTCTTTCCTCCTTATTCGAAAGAAATTGCCTTATGTGCTTCTCTAACTTGGCGTAATGCCTCTTCTACCGTATCGGCGGTAGCCGTTATATGTCCCATTTTTCTACCGCTGCTCACTTTTTCTTTTCCGTAAATGTGTACCTTTACATCTGGATTTTCATATGCTTTTGAAAGTCCCTTTACATTCGCATCTCCACTGTGATCGCCAATAATATTTTTCATAGCTGTTGGGCGTATTAAAGAGGAATCTCCAAGTGGAAGTCCAAGAATTGCGCGAATATGCTGCTCATACTGTGAGGTGTAACAGCCTTCGATTGTATAATGTCCAGAATTATGTGGACGGGGCGCCAATTCATTGACAAGAACATGTCCATCTTTTGTAACAAATAGCTCAATGCACAGCATTCCATATGCTCCAAAAGCTTCCAAACATTGTTTTGCAACGTCCATCGCCTCTATTTTTGTTTCCTCTGCAATTGCAGCTGGAACCGTTGTCTCATCCAAAATACTATTAATATGTACATTTTCTGCAACCGGAAAAACAGAAACCTGACCATTTAAGCTTCGACAAGCAAGTATGGAAACTTCCTTCTCAAATGGAATACACGCTTCCACCATAAGTGGCAGTTTTCCAGAACCTAACGCTTTGTAAGCTTCCGGAATCTCTTCTGGAGAATGAATCACTGCATTCCCTTTTCCATCATAACCGCCGGTGCATGTTTTTAAAATAAGTGGATAATCAAAGATCTGATCAGCTTGTTCTAAATCACTATATGTTTCCACAAAAATAAATTCGGGAACCGGAATATTATGTTGCTTTAGCCAAACTTTCTGGTCATATTTATTTTGTATATGAGAAAGAGTTTCAGAAGATGGATAGACCGGATGGCCCAAAGATTCTAATACCTGCAATGCTTTTAGGCTAATATGTTCAAACTCATACGTTACAACATCTACCTTCGATGCCAGTCTCTTGATTGCATCAATATCATCAAACCCTGCTACTATATGTGCATCTGCGATACTGTGTGCCGGACAGTGGGGCGTTGGATCTAAGATGACAAACTGGTAATCTAACCGTTTTGCATCTAAAATCATCATTTTCCCTAACTGACCACCACCGATAATTCCTATCTTTCTCATTTGAAAACCTCACTGTCATCAAAATTAGGTTATTGCAAAACGTAACAAAGCTGTTTCCCTAACGCCTTTGATACGTTTTACAACCCCTTTATTCGTTTTTAAGTAATATTATTGTACTAATATTTGCGAAACCCGTCAATCACTTATTTTGTTGCCATTATCCAATGCCTCATTTAATTCCTCAGTGCCTTTTAATACGAAACGGCAATCTTTTATAATTGTTACTTCATTTCCCTCAGAATCAACCGATGTAATTTCCCCTAATTCATCATAAGGAATTGTAATATCCGTGTGGCATGAGAAGTAAGCTTTATCTGGCCTAGTCTTTCGAACGATGGAACATTCATTATCTCTTGCCACAATTTCCTTACCATTTGGATTAAAGACAGCAATATCTTCCGAATAGGAATAGCACGTATCTCCCATGGCAAAATGTGGTCCTGTCTTTTCTGCAATCAAAATTGGCAACGTAGCAAAAATATTAAATTTCTTTGCCATTGCATAAGCTGTCGTATTGGTACCTATGGCAAATTCCCCAATTGGGATCGTATCGTGATTGTATAATAGATTTTCTTTCAAATATGCTTTATTTGCAGCCTCATCTTCAAAATTTTTACAGCTGTAGTCACAAATCATACCGTCTTTTAATGTAATTTTTAAGTCTTTGTATTCCAGTCCTTTTAAGAAAACACGGCTTACATGTAAAACGCCCTCGGTACCAGTTAGTTTCGGCGACGTAAATACCTCTCCTAGAGGAATGTTAACATCAGCCAAACAGTTTTCAAAATTGGTTTGTTTGGATGGGTCTTTTAACGGATGAAGACAAATCTTTAAATCTGTAACATTTCCATTGGTCCCTTTTACTCTTACATATTCCCCCGCATCCAATGCATCTATAATCGTTTGCTGAATTATTTCGTAGCGGGTATAATCTAATGTATTAACACGCATCGTCTCATCAAAGATTTTCTCAAAATTATCGCCGATTTCTGGATTTGGGAAAGCGATAATACAGAAACTGGATTCATCATGAGGAATGTACTCATATAAAATAGCCGTTGTTTCACTGGATAACGCAACGGACAATTTTTGCTGCTTTTCATCTAGGCGGTAAGCCTCTACTTTATTTTCTGGAGCAAAAGGTTTCTCTCCAAAAGTTTCTAACAAGATTGGACCACCGTGCTTCTTTGCCTCTTCCTTAAATACTTCACAAGCAAGACGTAATTCTTGTATATTTCTTTCCTTATATTGCTTATCCAAATATAAGGCTTGATCAAAGCGATGATCATAGGCATATTGTTTGTTTGCAGGTGTCGTTGAAATTGTATTTCGGCTAAAAATTGGAGTAAGCCCAATCTCTTGTAACATTGGTATACTTGCCCGCACAATACGTTCTAACCCTAAAGAAAAGCGTAAATCAAAGCTGTCCTTTTTTCGAATATCTTTATTTCCTAAAACATAACCTCTATGATAACCATCCACAAAGGTACGGGCAATCCCATGAATTCGTTCCTCCGATAAAGAATTTAAGTAAGATGCTAACTTGCGCTCATTTTCCGTTACATGCAGACCGTAGGAGTATAGATAACGCAAATCTTTTAAATCTGCATTCATAATAATATCCCGATAGCAAGATGCTTCTTTTGAAACTAAGTTATAAATCTTTTCGTGCATAAATAAATCACAGTAATCACTCATGAAGTAATATACCGCTTCATGAACGAGGCCATATACTGGTGCCTCTTCAAATAAGTTATATACTTCAATAAATAACTCTGCATAAATAGTAAGAAAGATTCTCTTTTGTTCATAGGCATAGCCGATCGTGGAACGCATTTGGGCATATAAAAAAGATAATAAGCGACCATATTCTTCCCCTAACACTTGCACCGCATAAGTTGGATTGGCATAACTATGTGCATAATTTTCATCCCTAAGATCAGAATAGAGTTTATCATTCCAATCTTCTAACACTTCCAATGATACATCTTTAAACCTATTGTTTTCTATGTTTTCGTATAACTTGCGTATGAACAGTAAAAAATTCGCAGTCTTATGAAAGTAAGAACGGAAGGGTTCTAAAACTGTGTCTTCCATCGGAATTTGCTCTAACCGTTCCATTGCTAAGACGTAACGTTCTAAAATAACTTCATTCTCTTCTCTGTTTAATTCAATATTTTCCATAAATCTCCTTCCTGATTATACGTAACCAATTTCTTACATACTACCATATATATACAATACTGTCATTCCGATTAAGGTGAGTAAATTCATAATAAGCCCCAATCCAGCAGATTTGTGTTGTACCCGCTCTTTGACTCTTAATCCCAAATAACCATAATAAGCTCCAACGACTGCAATGATTGAAATAAGGACCCCTAAAATCCCTATATACAGTCCTGCATTCCCGCTTGCCTGATAGGATACGATTATACTGATAAGAAATATAACAAGCTCTATTAAAAACAAACTGCAAGATATAATTCCCTGTGGTGTATGTTTTTTCGCACCAAAATCGATTCCTTTTCCTTCTTTTATCAAGCCGAAACCTCCATTAATTTTTTATTTTACATTATTTTTCGTTATTTCCGTTTCCTATTTCTCCGTTTTTTACACAGAAAAGCATAACCAAGATAAATGAGGTAACCGATCAAACCGCCCAATGTATTTAATAAAATATCGTCTACATCAAAACTTCCGACTTTAAATATGAGTTGTAAGCCTTCAATTACTAGACTCGTCGTAAAAGTAAGTAAGACTACGAAGAAAAAATTCCTGCAACGGCTAGAATTTATTGGAAGAAAAAAGCCAAAGGGTATAAAGCCTATAACATTTCCTGCTAAATTCAAAAACACTGCCCGAAATCCTAATATATGTCGATACGTTATAAAACGTTTAATTTCCTTAAATAGCTCTAAATTATACGCATACCTGCGATTTTCATCAGCTCTTCCCATCAGTTCCGCGAAAAACAAAAAATAAAACAGGTATAGCAAATAAATAGCAAACAACGAATAGGCTGCTATTTTTCTTTTCCTTATCTTTTTCAACACTTATCTCCTAAACACCCTGATACAGCCCCTGCACTTATAATTGCAATATATAGCAGGAAAGCGTGCCCGGACAGTTCTATACTTCTAATAATAGAAAATATTTCTTTCCCGGGCACGCTTAAATACGTTCCCGGAATACTGTCCGGAAACACTTAGCTCTAAAATGTAATATTCTTTCTTGATTTTAACAAATGAGAACCGCTAATAATGGAAAGTACGCCTACGGTTACTCCGACAACAGTAATCGTGATTCCCATCACAATAGCTCCGGCCCCTGTACGTGACATCGTTTTGTATATCTTTTCGTTCATAGTTTCCTCCAGTCATCTGCTTAAGCATTGATCTTTTATGAAAATATACTGCAATGAAAAAATATCCTATTCTTTTCACTTCGCGTGAATTTATTTGCTTTGTACTCCATACTGCTCATAATAACGGTCTATAGCAGCCTTCATTGTATCATCAATAATTACTCTTCCTTTGTACTCTTTATTATAAAGATGTTCAATCACTTCTGCCATTGTTACAATAGCAGTGGTCTTTAACCCGTATGATTGCTCTAGCTCTGCTAATGCACCCATTTCGCCAGTTCCTCGTTCCATACGGTCAATGGATACAACTAAACCGATAACATCTACGTCTCCTTGTGCCTTTATAATTGGGTAAGTTTCTCGGATGGACGCACCGGATGTAGTAACATCTTCAATAATAACGACCTTATCACCATCGTTCATAGGGCTACCAAGTAAAATCCCCGTATCACCATGGTCTTTTACTTCCTTACGGTTTGAACAATATTTAATATCTGCATTGTGGTGTTCACTTAACGCCATGGAAGTTGCAACAGTTAAAGGGATTCCTTTGTATGCCGGTCCAAATAATACATCGAAGTCTGTACCAAATTTGGAAACAATAGCTTTCGCATAATATTCCCCTAATTTTCTTAATTGTGCACCAGTACGGTAAAATCCGGTGTTAACAAAAAATGGGGACTTTCTTCCACTCTTTGTAATAAATTCTCCAAACTTAAGTACTTCACTATCAATCATAAATTCAATAAACTCTTTTTTATACTGTTCCATTGTAGACTCCTCTTCTCTTGTTATTTCACCAAACCAATAAGGTCATTTATATCTTTATCGCCGTAGGCCTTCATATATGCTTCAATTCCCTCTACAACTTTCATTGTAGCAGTTGGCTCATAGAAATTAGCAGTTCCTACTGATACTGCGGTAGCACCTGCTAAAATAAACTCCATCGCATCTTCCGCATTTTGAATGCCGCCCATGCCGATAATCGGTAACTTAACTGCCTGTGCAACCTGATTTACCATGCGAACCGCAACCGGTTTCACCGCTGGACCGGAAAGACCACCGGTTTTATTGGCGATTGCAAATGTTCTACGGTTAATATCAATTTTCATACCTGTTATTGTATTGATAAGAGAGAGGACATCTGCGCCACCTGCCTCTGCCGCCTTAGCCATGACTGTAATATCGGTTACATTTGGACTTAACTTCATAATTACTGGTTGTTTTGCTTTTGCCTTTACCGCTTTTGTTATTGCCTCAACTGCCTTAGGATCCTGCCCGAAGGCGATCCCCCCCTCTTTTACATTTGGGCAAGAAATGTTGATTTCTAACATATCCACCGGCTCATCGGCCAAACGTTCCACAACTTCTAAATAGTCCTCTGTTGTTTTTCCACAGACATTTACAATAATTTTTGTATCAAATTCTTTTAAATATTGCAAGTCTCTTTTTACAAACACATCTACACCAGGATTTTGTAAACCAATGGCATTTAACATCCCACCATATGTTTCCGCTATTCTCGGTGTCTGATTTCCTGCCCAAGGAACATTGGCTACCCCTTTTGTAACAACGGCACCTAACTTATTTAAGTCTACAAATTCTGCGTATTCAATACCAGATCCGAATGTACCAGAAGCTGTCATTACTGGATTTTTTAAGGTAACACCTGCTAAATTAACGGATAAATTACATTGACTCATTACAGTTCTACCTCCTCTGCCAAAAATACAGGACCATCCTTGCAGATTCTCTTATTTTTCACGTGCGTATGATGATCAACTTCTTTTGATTTACATACACAAGCCAAACAAGCACCGATACCGCAGGCCATTCTTTCTTCTAAGGAGAGGTAACATTCAATCCCTTTTTCTAACGCATAGGCCTGAATGGCACGAAGCATAGGAGTTGGACCACAGGCAAAAATCACATCCGCTTCCAGCTTATTTTCCTTAATTGCATCTAACACGTTGCCTTTTGTACCAAGACTTCCATCTTCGGTTGCCACATAGACCTTACCGTATGGTTCGAACTCTTCATTTAAAAAGCAGGCATCGCGATAACCTAAGATCATTTGCTTTTCACCCGTTAATTGTTTTGCAAGCTCTAGCATTGGCGGAATACCGATTCCACCACCGATTAGAAATGCTTTTTTATTCTTTAATGGGAATCCATTTCCAAATGGCCCCATAATTTCTACGGAATCTCCTGCAACATATTTTGAAAATTCTTCTGTTCCACCACCAACAACACGGTAAACGATTCGAATTTTCCCATTTTCTTTATCCACCTCACAA